>CAYSAR010000011.1:0-20928 GCA_964428985.1 uncultured Gemmatimonadaceae bacterium
CCGCCGACATCCTCGGGACGATCGAGGCCGGCATCATCACCGTCGATGACAGCGGGCGATTGCTCTACGCGAATCGCGCCGCGTCGCGATTGCTGGGCACGTCGCTCGATCGGCGGCTCGGTACGCCGGTCATCGAGCCGATCCGCACGGCGGCACCGGTGGTCGCCGATGCGATCGCGATGCACATCGCCGAGGGACGGCTCCCCCACCGCACCGAGGCGACGCTCGTCCGCGATGGACGCGCGTTGCCGATCGCGATCACGACGACCGCCGTGAGCGGCGACCTCAGCGAGGTCGGCGGCGCGACGACGGTGATCTTCGAGGACATCTCCGACGAGAAACGCGTCGAGGCGCTGCGCCTTCGGGCACAGCGCCTCGAGGCCGTCGCCGAGCTGAGCGCCTCGCTCGCGCACGAGATCAAGAACCCCCTCGCGAGCATCCGCAGCGCCGTCGAGCAGATGGGACGCCGGCCCGCCGCGAGCGCGGACGAGGAGGTCCTCGCGACCTTGATCGTGCGCGAGACCGACCGGCTCTCTCGGCTCCTCACCGAGTTCCTCGACTTCGCGCGCGTGCAGGTGGCGCGCCGCGATCGCTTCGACCTCGTGCCGGTCGTACGCGGCGCGGCCGCACTCGCGGGGGAGCATCCCGATCGCGGCACCGACGTCGCGCTCGCGCTCGACCTGCCGCTGCATCCCGCGATCGTCGAAGGGGATGAGGACATGCTGCATCGCGCGGTCTTCAACCTCGTGCTGAACGCGTTCCAGGCGATGGCGTCGGTGCCGGACCCGAGCCGTGAGGCCGTCGTGGGCGTCACGCTGCGTCCGATGCCGATCAGCGAGCAGCCCAGCGGCCTCTCGTTCCATGCCCCCGCTTTCGCGCTCGAGGTGAGCGACGCTGGCTCGGGCATCCCCGAAGGCATCCAGGACCGGCTCTTCGAGCCGTTCACCACGACCAAACCCGGCGGCAGCGGTCTCGGTCTCGCGATCGTCCATCGCGCGATCGAGGCGCATCGCGGCGTCATCCTCGTCGATAGCGGCGAGGGCGGCACGCGCTTCACCGTCCTGCTCCCTGCCGCCGACCCACCGATCGCCGGAGCCCGCACGTGAACGACCGCTCCTCCAAGCCCTCCGTGCTCGTCGTCGACGACGAGTCGGGCATCCTCCAGACGCTCGAGATCCTGCTGCGCGCCGAAGGCTTCACGCCGCACGTCGCGCACGGCGGCAAGGTCGCGCTCGAGCGAATCCCCGAGATCTCGCCGGACATCGTCCTCACCGACGTGCGCATGCCGGGCGTCGGCGGCGTCGAGGTGCTCGCCGCGGCACACGCGCACGACGCCGAGGTGCCGGTCATCCTCATGACGGCGCAGGCGACGCTGCAGACGGCGATGCAGGCGGTGAACGCCGGCGCCTTCTATTACATCCAGAAGCCGTTTCGCAACGACGAGCTGCTGGCGATCCTCAAGCGCGCCGCCGAGCATCGCGCGCTGCGGTTGGAGAACAGGTCGCTGAAGCGCGAGATCAAGCGGCGCGAGCGGCGCGGCGCGTCGGCGCCGGTGGGTGCACATCCGGCGTGGATCGACGCGCTCTCGCTGGCCGAGGCGGTGGCGCACACGGAGTCGACGGTGTTGATCACCGGTGAGTCGGGCACGGGCAAGGAAGTCGTGGCGCGCTACATCCACGAGCTCTCGATGCGCGCCGAGTCGACGTTCGCGTCGATCAACTGCGGCGCGTTGCCGGAAGGCCTGCTCGAGAGCGAGCTCTTCGGCCACGTGAAGGGCGCGTTCACCGGGGCGGTGAAGGACAAGGAAGGCCTGTTCACCGCCGCCGCCGGCGGCACCTTCTTCCTCGACGAGATCGGCGAGACCACGCCGGCCACGCAGGTGAAGCTGCTGCGCGTGCTGCAGCATCGTGAGGTGATTCCCGTCGGCGCGACGGATCCGGTGCCGATCGACACGCGCATCATCGCCGCGACGAACCGCGACCTCGAGGAGGAGATCAAGCGCGGCACGTTCCGGCGCGACCTGTTCTATCGCCTCAACGTCATCGCGCTGCACCTCCCGCCGCTGCGCGAGCGCGCCGACGACGTGCTGCTGCTCGCCGAGAGCTTCCTCCAGCGCGCCGCCGAGCAGCGGGGCGAGCCGGTCAAGCGCCTCGGCGAGGACGCGGCGCTCGCGTTGCGCGAGTACCAGTGGCCCGGCAACGTGCGCGAGCTCGAGAACGCGCTCGAACGCGCGGTGATCCTCACGAGCGGCACGACGATCGGCGTCGCGGCGCTCCCCGAGCGCGTGACCGAGCGACGCAGCGAGCCGCTCGTGGCCGATCGCCCGACGGCGAACCCGACGCTCGAGACGATCGAGAAGGCGTACATCCTCTGGGTGCTCTCGAGCGAGCAGGGGAACAAGACGCGCGCCGCCGAGGTGCTTGGCATCGATCCCTCGACCTTGCATCGCAAGCTGGCCCGGTACGGGGTCGAGGCGTGAGCACACGTCCGCCGTTCGGCGCGCTCGGACTCCTCGAACATCGCGCCGCGTGGATCGCGGCGGGGCTGGCGCTGCTCGCCAGCCTCGCGACGATGACGAGCGATCCGATCGGCGTCTTCAACGACGACGGGATCTACCTGCTCACCGCGAAGGCGATCGCCGAGGGGCTCGGCTACGTGTATCCGCAGTTGCCCGGCCACCCGCCGGCGATCCACTACCCGCCCGGGTGGCCGGCCCTGCTCGCCGTCGTCTGGAAGCTCGGGCCGGCGTTCCCCGGGAACATCGGTTGGCTCAAGCTCATCAACCCGCTCATCACCGCCGCCGGCGCGGCCGCCGCGGTGGTCGCGGGGCGACGCCTCTTCGGGCTCCCATGGTGGGCCGCCCTCATCACGGCACTCATCGCCGCGATCAGCGTGCCGGTGCTGTTGCTGACCAACCTGCTGCTCTCCGAGCCGCTGTTCCTCCTCCTGCTGTTCCCGACGCTGCTCACGACACAACGCCTCGTTCGCGATGGCGGCGTGCGGACGGCGGCCGTCGCCGCGGTGCTCGCGGCGTCGCTCGTGCTGGTCCGCACGCTGGGCGGCACGATCGTCATCGCGGCGGTCCTGCTGCTCGGCCCGGCGCGCCGTTGGCGCGAACTCCTCGTCTACCTCGCCGTCACCGTGGCGCTGTTGCTCCCCTGGCAGTGGTACGTGTGGCAGGCATCGGCGGGCTTCCCTGACGAGTTGCGCGGTTCGTACGGCCCGTATCTCGAGTGGGTCGTGGACGGCTATCGAGCCGGTGGGGTCGAGTTCTTCGGACAGGTGCTCGCGAAGAATCTCGAGGCGACGTGGGCGATGCTCGGCGTGTTCTTCTCGCCGTTCGTCGGCGGCGCCATGCGGCACCTGTTCGCGGCGGCCGCGCTCGTGACGTTCCTGGGTGGGCTCGTCTCGCTCTGGGTGACGGGCCGTTCGCGCCTCACCGCGCTCGCGCTCGCCGGCTATCTCGCGGTCGTGCTCGCGTGGCCGTTCTGGGTCGATCGGTTCCTGTGGGTGATCTGGCCGCTGCTGGCGCTGAGCGCGGCGCACGGGCTGCATGCGGCGTGGGAGGCGACACGTGTGCGCGGCGGCATCGGTCGTCGCGGGGCGGTCGCGCCGCTCATCCTCGCCGCGGCGCTCGGGCTCCAACATCTCGCCTACAACGCGCGCGGGTTGGCGGAGGGCTGGGAGTCGCGCGCGAGCGCCGACATGACCGCCGCCGCTGACCTGTTGATCCGGCAGGTCAACGGGGATCCCCGTCTGGACGGCAAGCGCATCGCCGCGGAGCTCGCCCCGATGGTCGCGTTGTACTCCGGATTGGAGGTGGTCCCGCTGGAGATCCTGCGTCCGGTCGACCATGTGATCGCGAAGGACCTCGCGACCCACACCGCCGAGCTCGAGGCGATCGACCGTCGGTTCCGTCCCGACGCTTACATCGTCATGCAAGCGGGCCCGTTCTACGGCGCCCTCGCCGCCGCGCGCCTGGAGACCGGGCGCACCCTGGTCGATGTCTCGCCACGCGGCACCCCCGTCCGCACGATCCTCGTCCAACCATGAGCCTGACGCCCGCCCACGGTACCCCGATTCGCCGCCTGCGAGGTCGCACGCCCCTCGCCGAGCGCGACCTCGTGCTCTCGGTGCTGATCCCGGTCTATAACGAGCGCAACACGATCGAGCGCATCCTCGACGAGGTGCATGCGGTCGACGTGCGCAAGCAGGTCGTCTGCGTCGATGACTTCTCGACCGACGGCACGCGCGAGATGCTGCAGGAACTGCACGCGGCCGGCCGCATCGACGTCCTACGCATGCATGAGCGGAATCGCGGCAAGGGTGCCGCGATACGCACCGCGCTCGCGGCGAGCACCGGCAACGTCGTCATCGTGCAGGACGCCGACCTCGAGTACGACCCCGCCGACTGGCCGGTGCTCCTGCAGCCGATCATCGACGGCCATGCCGACGCGGTGTTCGGCTCGCGCTTTCTCGGCGGGCCGCACCGCGTGCTCTACTTCTGGCACTCGGTCGGCAACTTCGTGCTCACGACGTTCAGCAACATGCTGACGAACCTGAACCTCACCGACATGGAGACGTGCTACAAGGCGATCCGCGGCGACCTCGCGCGGTCGTTGCCGTTGACGTCGGACCGCTTCGGGTTCGAGCCCGAGGTGACGGCGCGGCTCGCGAAGGCGAAGGCGCGCATCTATGAGGTGCCGATCTCCTACTCCGGCCGCACCTACGCCGAGGGCAAGAAGATCGGCTGGCGCGATGGCGTCGCGGCGATCGGGCACATCCTCCGCTACAACCTCGCGCGCTGAGTGATGGGGATCCACGCGTGGCGCGACCGGCCCGGGCTGGTCAGCGCGACCCTCGTCCTGCTCGTCGCGTTCGCGGCGACGATGACCGGCCTCGACAACGGGTTCACGTATGACGACATCCCGATCGTCGTCGACAACCCGATGGTGCAGCAGCTGCACTCGCCGTGGGCCTATCTGACGGACTCCTACTGGGGTCCCTCGCGCGGCAACTCGCTCTACCGGCCGCTGACGGTGATCGCCTATGCGCTGGAACGCGCGGTTGGCGCGGGCAGCCCGCTGCCGTTCCACGCGGTGAACATCCTGCTCTACGCGGGAGCCGCCCTCGCGCTCCTCGTGCTGCTCCGTCAATTCCTGCCGGCCGGCGCGGCGCTCCTGGCGGCGGTCGCGTGGGCGGCGCATCCGGTCCATGTCGAGGCCGTCGCGAACGTCGTCGGGCAGTCCGAGATGCTCGCGGGCATCCCGCTCCTGCTCGCGGTCACGATCTACATCCGCGATCGCAAGCACGGTGCGCTGCCCGGTCGGAGCATCGCGGCGATTTGCGTGCTTTGGGCGATCGCGTTGCTCTCGAAGGAGCACGGCATCGTGCTGCCCGGTCTGTTCGTCGCCGCGGAGCTTGCGTTCCGCCGCCGGCTCTTCAAGGCGGACGGCGACACGAACGGCTCGCTCCTTAGGCTCGGTGCATGGATGGCGCTCCTCGTGCTCACGTACTTCACCGTGCGGTTCGCGGTGCTGGGCGGCGTGCTGGGTGACGCGCCGCATCCGGCGCTCGAAGGGCTCTCGCGCAGCGCACGCGTGTGGGTGATGCTGGGGCTGAGCCCCGAGATCGCCCGACTGCTGCTCTGGCCGGCGCGCCTCTACGCCGACTACTCGCCGCGGGCGATCCCCTTCCTGGACGCGCCGACGGTCGACCACGTCCCTGGCGCGCTCGTCCTGCTCGCCTTCGTTGTGTCGGTCGTCGTCGCGTGGCGCCGCGAGCGGTCGGGCGTCCTGCTGTTCGCGCTGCTCTGGTTCCCGGTCACCTTCGCGCTCGTCTCGAACGTGATCTTCCCGAGCGGCGTCCTGATCGCGGAGCGCACGCTCTTCCTGCCATCGGTCACGGTGGTGATGGCGCTGGGCTGGATGGCGGCGCGACTCGGCCCGGTGCTCGCGCGCTCGGCCACGCCGTCGATCCGGGTCGCGATCGGGGTCGCGATCGTCGGCATCGTCGTGGTGGCCACGGCGCATAGTGCCGAGCGGCAGAGGGTGTGGTTCGACAATCCGACGCTGTTCGCGACGACGGTCGTCGATGCACCGGAGAACTATCGCGCGCATCACGCCCTCGGCGAGCTCTTTGGCGGCGCCGCATCGTGGGACCGTGCCGAGCATCACTTGCGCATCGCCGACTCGCTGTTCCCGGGCTACGACCTGCTGGAACTCTCGCTCGCGCGCGTGCTGCACTTCGATGACCGGTGTCCGGAGGCGGTGCCCATCTATGACTCGGTGCTCGCACGCCGGGCCGACGCCGAGGTCGCACACATCGGGCGCGCGGCGTGCAGGCTCGAGATGCGGCAGTTGTCGGCCGCGCGCGCCGATGCGATGGCCGGCATCGCGCGGGGACAATCGACCGGCGTGTGGAGGATGCTGCTGCAGAAGGCGGAGTCTTCGTTGGTGGCGAACGACACGGTGGATGCACGGAATCGGTGGTGGCGCTCGGGCGCGCCGGTGTCAAAGTCCGACGCGCGACTCAAAGTGCCCGTGCTCCTTCTGCGACCCTCTGCCTCGCGTCGGGGAGGCAGAATGCCAGAATCCATGCCGGATTCCGCGAGGAACTAGGGGTGTGACGCATCTCACCCCTCGCAAGTCCATGCAGTGCAGCAGCTTGGGCACCGCTACAGCTCTGGCAGCGTAATTGCTTCTCCCCCCTCCCGATGGCCTCTGGCCTTCACCTCACCAACCGCGGAGCAGACACATGCTGAGCAACAAGAAGGGCTTCACCCTTATCGAGCTTCTGATCGTTGTCGTCATCATCGGCATCCTGGCCGCGATCGCGATCCCGAAGTTCGCGAACACGAAGGAGAAGGCCTACCTCACGGCGATGAAGTCGGACCTTCGCAACCTGGTCACCGCCGAAGAGGCGTACTTCGCCGAGTGGGCGACCTACACCGGCACGCTGTCCACGACGGCGTATCGCACCTCGACGGGCGTCGTGCTCGGCACGATCACCCCGACGACGGGTGGCTTCTCGGCCAGCGTGACGTACCCGGGTGGCACGACCAAGTCCTGCCAGATCACGGTGGGCTCGGGCACGCGTGATGGCGAGCCGGTCTGCGATAACTAACACCTGATCCCAGGTGTGAGGTGAGAGGGGGGCGGCCGAAAGGTCGCCCCCTTTTCATTTGATGTCGCCGGCGATGTCCTGATGACACCCCGGGCGCCGCGCGGGGCAGTTTGGGCGCATGCCTCGTCGTTCACCGTGCAACCGTCCCGGCGTGTCGCTCCCCGAAGTGCTCGTCGCGTCCGTCCTGCTCGCGGTCGGCGTCGCGGGATGCCTCGCGGCCATGTCGACGGCGCTGCGCTTCCGGACCATGGCACTCACGCGCGAGGCGATCGCCTCCGCGACGCAGGGGCGTCTCGCATGGTTCGACGCGCACGGGTGCGCGGTCGGCGATACGACAATCGTCTCGGCGCCTGGGGCATCGTTCATCGAGCGGTGGGAGATCCGGCGCGACACCTCGGTCGTCCGCCTCGATGGTGATGCGATCGCGTCGCATGCCGGACGACCGATGCGTCTCGCGATCGGGACGGCGAAGCGATGCGACTGAGGCGCCGAGCCGGACACCTGCTCGTCGAAGCCCTGTGCGCGCTCGCACTCGGCGGCGTCCTCATCGCGACCGCGGCGGTCGCCCTCAGCAACGTGCGGCGGGCGATGACCGCGAGCGAATCGGTCGCGCGCGCGCGGCGCACCGCGCGCGAGGGGGCGTCGATCGCGGCAGCGATGCTGCGCGATGCCGACGCCGTGACGTTGCTCGGTGACACCGCGGCGCACGCGTCATTCCTCGTTGCGATCAGCGCGGCCTGTGACATCGAGGCGTCGCGCCGGGCGGTCCTGCTCCCGCCGAGCGAGGTCAGCAGCGGTCGTCCGTTCACGCGCCGTGCGCAGGCGATCGAGGCGGGGGACGAGGTCGCGGTGCTCGCGTCCGATTCGATCGGTCATGGGGCCGCGTGGATCTCGACGGTCGTGGACAGCGTCGCGATTCGTACGACGAGTTCGCCGTGCGGTCCGCTCGAGGGCTGGACCTCCGGGGTGGACGCGAACGCCCCTCGCATACGGCTCGCGTTGCGGGACTCCCTCGCCGCTTCGGTGCGCGTCGGGGCGCCGGTACGCATCACGAGACCGGGGCGTCTCGCGCTCTACCATGCTGGCAGCGGCGACTGGATGCTGGGTTATCGGCGCTGCGCGGTTGACGGCACCTGCGGTGCGTCGCAGCCCGTCGCCGGCTCGTTCGTGACGCCAGGGCGTCACGGGATCGCGATGCGCCTCGATGGCCCCCTACTCATCGTCACCGCGCGCGCCGCGCCGGATGCGATCGGCGATTCGGCGATGGTCCTGCCGCATTCCCTGCGACCATGAATCGCCGTCCGGTCCGTCGCGGCATCGCCCTGCCCGCCGTACTCGCCGTCATCGTCGCGCTCGGCTTGCTGTCATCGCTGGCGCTCTCTGACGCCGTGCGCGATTGGCGCGTCGCGACGCTCGCCGAGGACGCGGTCCGGGCGCGCGCGGCGGCGCTCGAGGCGCTGGCGGCGGCCAGGGCACCGGTCGATCTCCAAGCGCTTTGCCTGCTTGGGCCACTCGGCGAGCAGGAGTCGCAGGTCGTGACGGGTCCCGGTTCGTCGGGACGCGTGCGCTGGCGCATGCCGCAAGCCGGAATCGTCCTCGTGGACGCCGAAGGCGTCGGCGCCCATGGCGCTCGCCACCGGCTGCACGCCTTGCTCCGGCCGGACACCGCCGAGCGCGTCTCGGGACTCTATCGTTGCCCGGACGCGAGCCGGCTCGTGCGGGCGGCGGCGCGCTGGACGGATGGGGACCCGGAAGGGTAACGCCAACCCCTGCCGTTACTTCCGGGGGACGCCGCTCGTGTACCTCGGGCAAGTCGCCGAGCGGCGGTCGTATTGACCCCGGCCGGGGTGGGCCGGCATGTTTGCCGCCCCGGTGCTCCATTGTCTCGCAGGTAGCCGGACGGGAATCCCATGGCGCTTTTCGGACGGAAGAAATCCACGATCGGCCTCGACATCGGCTCCGGCCTCATCAAGGTCGCCGTCGTCGACCACTCGAAGTCGCAGCCCGAGCTCGTGCGCGTGGCAATCACGCCGCTGCTCGCGGATGCCATCGTCGAGGGCGAGATCATGGACCCCGGCATCGTGGCCGATGCGATCACGGCATGCCTCGCCGAGGCGGGCGTCTCGTCGAAGGAAGTCGTCACCGCGGTCGGTGGCCGCGACGTCATCATCAAGAAGATCCAGATCGAGCGCGTGAAGGAGCAGCAGGCGCGCGAGCTGATGCGCTGGGAAGCGGAGCAGCACGTGCCGTTCGACATGGAATCGGTCGAGCTGGACTTCCAGATCCTCGATCCGGACGGACGCGAACCGGAGATGAACGTGCTCCTCGTGGCGGCGAAGCGCGAGCTCGTCGAGGCGAAGGTGCGCGTGCTCGCGGACGCGGGCCTCACGCCGGCGGCGGTCGACGTCGATGCGTTCGCCCTGCACAACGCGTTCGAGCTCAATCATCCCGAGGCGATGAACGGCGTCGTGGCGCTCGTCAACATCGGGCATGAGGTCACGAACATCAACATCGTCGAGGACGGCGTGCCGATCCTCACGCGCGACCTGCCCATGGGGACGCGCAAGTTCCGCGAGGACTTGCAGCGCGAGCGTGGACTGGGCTCGGACGAGGCGTTCGATCGGTCGGAGCATCTCGACGCGGTGCTCGAGCAGCGTGGCGAGGAGATCGCCGTGGGCGTGGAACGCGCGGCCGCGTTCCTCGCGTCGTCCTCCCGTTCCGGCGCGCAAGTGAGCGCGGTGTACGCGTGCGGGGGCGGTTCGCGCGCGCCCGGCCTCCTGGACGTGCTGGGCGGGCGGCTCCGGCTCTCCGTGCAGGCGGCCAACCCGTTGGCGAACCTCGTCGTGCGTGACGGTGCTTTCGAGTCGCTCGTCACAGACGAGGTGGCTCCGCTCCTGATGCTGCCCATCGGACTGGCGCTTCGCCAGCCCGCGTGACCGTCCCCGGACGCCCTCGATGATCGAGATCAACCTCCTCCCCAACGCGCGGAAGAAGACGCGCGCCAGCACGTCCGCGAAGTTCGACTTCGCCGCGGCGATGGGGGGCCTGTCGGCGCGCTTCAAGGATCCGTGGCTCGGGGTCGCGATCGGCGGCATGGCGATCGGGCTCGGGCTCGTCGGACTCATGTGGTTCACGCAAGGACGCACGCTGAGCGCGCTGCAGGAGCGCGAGCAGGTCGCCGTCCAGGACTCGACGCGCTTCGCGGCGGTCGTCGCGCAGATCCGGGCGGCCGAGGCCCAGCGCGATTCGATCGAGCGCCAGATCGCGGTCATCGCCGCGATCGACGGCGAGCGCTTCATCTGGGCGCATATCATGGATGAGGTGTCGCGCGCGCTGCCCACGTACACGTGGCTGAATTCGATCGTGCAGACCAATCCATCGGGCCCCGTCGCGCCCGAGGCGGCGCTCGCCGGCATCGTGCCGACGCTGAACCTGCGCGTCAACGGCGTCACCGTGGACATGCAGGCGCTCACGATCTTCATGCGGGAGCTCGAGGCGTCGCCCTTCCTGCGGAACGTCTCCATCGTCGGCTCGGAGGTCGGGTCGGCCGATGGCAAGCAGGTGACCGAGTTCACGCTCGACATGCAGTACTCGAAGCCGGATAAGTCGGAGATCCGGACGGTTCCGCTCTCCGTGGCGGTGAGGTAACCCATGGCCCTCTCGATGCCGCAGAGCCAGCGGGACCAGGGGATGCTCGTGGTGGGCATCCTCGGGCTGCTGCTCGCTGGTGCGTACTACTACTTCATCTATACCGGCAAGGCGACCGAGATCGAGACGCTCACCGAGCGCGTCGAGCGTCTCGACCAGGCGAACCAGCGTGCGCGCGCGGCAACGTCGCGCGGCAGCGTGCAGGATCTCCAGGCGCAGGCGGTGGTACTGCGGGAGAACCTCGACCTGATGCGCACGCTGGTCCCGTCGTCGAACGAGGTACCGGCGCTGCTCGACCAGATCATCGCCGCGGCACGTCGGACGGGACTCGAGTTCTCGAACTTCCAGCCCGGAGCGACGACGCCCGGCGAGCAGTTCGACACTTACCGCTTCCGGATGTCGATGCAGGGCTCGTATCACGAGATCGGTTCGCTGCTCGCGGAGATCGGCGCGCTGCGCCGGATCGTCGCGCCGATCAACGTGTCGCTGACCCGCGCCGCGGCGAGCACCGCGAGCGGTGCGCGGCCGAGCCCGGCCGACGCGCCGTTGTTGAACGCGACGTTCGACATCCAGACGTACGTCGTGAAGTCCACGCCGGCGGAGGAACAATGACCGACGCTATCCGCCGTCTGCTCCTCGTCGCCGGCATCGCGATGGTCGCGGCCGCGGCCGCGCCGATGGCGCTCGCCCAGCAGACGGGCAAGGCGGCGTCCCAGCGACCGGTGCCACGGCCAACGCTCCCGCGTGACACCGCCGGCCGGCTGAGCATCGAACGCGAGGTCTACCGCTATCCGCGCCAGGACCGTCGCGACCCGTTCGCGTCGCTGATCCAGACGGGAGACATCCGGCCGATCTTCTCGGACCTCGTGCTCTCGGGCATCCTCTTCGACCCGACGGGTCGCTCGTCGATGGCCACGCTCAAGGACGTCTCGACCGGTGATCTCTATCGCGCGCGGGTCGGTTCGGTGCTCGGACGCATCCGCGTGACGGCGATCCGCCGCAATGAGGTGCAGTTCGCGATCGATGAGTTCGGCTTCACGCGACAGGAATCCCTGACGCTCAACACACCCCGCCCCAACGAGAGGACGCCATGAGGCGATATCCGAGGCTGGCCGCGCTCGCGGCGGCCGTCACCCTGCTCGGCGCGACGGCCGTGGATGCGGCGCCGGCGCCCGGCGCGCACGCCGCGGCGACGGTCACCGGCGTCAGCGTGCTGCCTGGTGCCGGTCGCGCGGACGTGATCCTCGCGATCGACGGCGTCGCCGAGGTGTCGGATTTCACGCTCGACGCGCCGCACCGCATCGTCGTCGACGTCAAGGGCGCGACGATGCGCCTGCGCGCACCGGCCTACGACCGCGTGCCGCGCGCCGGTATCCGCAACGTGCGACTCGCCCAGTACCAGGCCGATGTCGTGCGGCTCGTGCTCGACCTCGACATGGCGCGCGAGTACACCGTCGTGCGCACCGAGACGGATCTGCGGGTGAGCGTGATCGGTCCCGACGGGTTCAGCCCGTGGAGCGCCGGCGCGACCGCCGTCGCCGACGCGCCTCGCCTCGAAGGCTTCGGCGCCTCGCCGGCGCCGGTGGCTCCGACGGTCGCCGACGCCGCCCCCGTCGTCCCAGCCGCCGCATCGTATCGCGGACTTCCCCGCGTCGGCAGCACCGAGCCGCCGCAGCAGTCGCAGGAGCCTCGCATCAGCTGGTCGTGGGTCAACGAGGACATCCGCAACGTCATCGCGGCGTTCTCCGACTTCACCGGACGTTCGTTCATCGTCGGGTCGACGGTCGCCGGCACGGTGACCGCCTCCATCCCGAACCAGCCGTGGGACGTCGCGCTGAGCAAGATCCTCCAGGCCTATGGACTCTCGGCGCAGGAGGACTCGACCGGCATCATCACGATCGATAGCTACCGTAACCTCGCGGCGCGTGTCGCCGCCGAGCCGCTCGTGACGCAGCTCGTCCCGGTGAACTATGCGAAGGCGACGGAGCTCGCCGTCGCGATCCGGCAGATCGTCAGTACCTGCTCGGTCGGGGCCGCGGACGCCGCCGTGGTGGACGTGACGGCAGCCGGAGATCCGGCCGCCGCGCCGGCGCCGGTCGCCGGCGATGCCGGTGTCGTCGGCGGAGCGGGCCCGGTGACGACGAACTGCGGCCGCGGCTCGGTGGCCGTCGACGCGACGACGAACACGCTCATCATCACCGAGTCGGTCTCGCGCCTCCCGGAGATCGTCAACTACGTGCGTGACCTCGACGTGCGGACGCCGCAGGTCGCGATCAAGGCGAAGATCATCTCGATCGATCGGACCGGCACCGAGCAGCTCGGCGTGAGCTACGACCTGCAGGATCTCGGCAGCGGGTCCTGCTTCGCGCGGCTCCTGGCCTGTACCGACACCGCCGGAAATCCGATCGACGCGGAGGTGGTGCTCGCGCTCGGCGGCGATTCCTACATGGGCGTCGCGAACGCCAACCGCCAGTTCGGACAGAGCGGATCGCTGAACCTGATCTTCAGCGCGGTCATGGACCGCTTCCAGCTGACTTCGTTCATCGACGCGCTCAGCTCGATGCAGCTCTCCGACGTCCAGGCCGAGCCGAGCACGACGACGCTCGACAACCGTCGCGCGACGCTCTTCGCCGGATCGCAGATCGCCTACCTGCTCACGCCGCCCCCGATCCCGGGACAGATCACGCAGGCCCAGGCGACGATCGCGCGCCAAGAGGTCGGCATCACGCTCGAGGTGACGCCGCATGTCACCGCGAACCGCCAGATCTCGATGGACATCCTCGCGACCCAGCAGTCGCTGGTGTCGATCACCGTCGCCGGCCCGACGATCAACGAGCGTCGCGCGCTCAACCAGGTGCTCGTGAATGACGGCGAGACGGCGGTCATCGCCGGCCTCACCCAGACGCAGGTGACCACCGTGAAGAGCGGCATCCCCCTGCTCATGAACCTGCCGTTCATCGGGCGGCTCTTCTCGCAGACGAGCAACGAGGAGCGCAAGCAGGACCTGCTGATCCTCGTGACGCCGCACATCATCGATGAGGGTGAGGTGGTGCGGTCGGTGAGGCCCTGATTAGGGATGTGAGATCGGGAGGGGTGAGATGTGAGAGGGGGCCGCAGCGACTAACTTGCTGCGGCCCCTCTCACATCTCCCCCCTCCCCCTCTCGACGGGATGTTGACTTTCAGGACCGCCGGTGAATCCCACGGCCCCGCCCTCGTCGCCCTCGTCGAGGGAGCCCCTGCGGGGCTGCCGCTGCTCGCCGACCACGTGGACACGCAGCTCGCGCGGCGACAGCAGGGGTATGGGCGCGGGCGGCGCATGCAGATCGAGCGGGATCGCGCGCAGTTCCTCTCCGGCGTGCGCGCCGGCGAGACGCTCGGCTCCCCGATCGCGATGCTCATCCCGAATCGCGACTGGAAGAACTGGGAAGCGATCATGGATCCCGCGCCGCGCCCCGAGGACGACGCGCCCGAGGGACGCCGTCGGCAGGTCACGCGCGTGCGGCCCGGCCATGCCGACCTCACGGGCATCCTCAAGTTCGATCGCGAGGACGCGCGCGACATTCTCGAGCGCGCGTCGGCGCGTGAGACGACGGCGCGCGTCGCGGCGGGTGCGGTCGCGCGGCGGCTCCTCGAGGAGTTCGGCGTGACGGTCGGGAGCCACCTCGTGCACCTCGGCGGCGTCGACGCGGTGCGGCCGGGCGAGATGCCGGCCGACATCAACGCCGCCGCCGACGAGTCCCCGCTGCGCTGCCTCGACCGCGACGCCGAGCGCGAGATGATCGCACGCATCGATGCGGCGAAGAAGGACGGCAACACGCTCGGCGGCATCTGTGAGGTCGTCGTCGATGGCCTGCCGGTCGGGCTCGGCGCGCACGTCTCGTGGGACCGGAAGCTCGATGGCCGCCTTGCCGCGGCCATCTGCTCGATTCCCGCCGTGAAGGGTGTCGAGATGGGCATCGGGTTCGAGGCCTCCCGGCGCACGGGCGCGGAGGTGCATGACGCGATCGAGCCCGCGCCGGGGCGCACGCTCACCGGCGGCGTGCGGCGTCTCACGAACCGCGCGGGCGGGCTCGAGGGCGGCATGACGACCGGCGAACCGCTCGTGTTGCGCGTCGCGATGAAGCCGATCTCGACGTTGATGCGCCCACTCGGCACGGTCGACGTGCGCACCGGCGAGCGCGCCGAGGCGGCGGCCGAGCGCAGCGACGTCACCGCCGTGCCGGCGATGGGCGTGATCGCCGAGGCGATGGTCGCACTCGTGCTCGCCGACGCGTTCACCGAGAAGTTCGGCGGCGATTCGCTCGGCGAGATGCGCCGCAACTACGACGGCTACCTCGCGCGCGTGGCCGAGCGGCTGGGCTGACGCGTATGCCGGAGCGACCGCGACCGCGGCGCATCATCCTCGTCGGACTCTCAGGGGCGGGGAAGTCGACGGTCGGGCCGCTCGTTGCGGCAAAGCTCGGGTGGCGCTTCGTCGACCTGGGCCGTGAGATCGAGCAGCGCGAGGGCCGGTCGGTCGCCGAGCTCTTCGCGACGGAGGGGGAGGCGCGGTTCCGGGAGCTCGAGCGCGAAGCGACGCGGCGATTGGAGGGGGTCGACGACGTGGTGCTCGCGCCTGGCAGCGGGTGGATCACGGAGCCGTCGAACGAGAGGACGCTCGGCGGTGGGAACCTCACGGTCTATCTTCGGGTTTCTCCGCAGGTCGCGGTTTCGCGTCTACGTGGGGCAGACGAGATCCGCCCGCTCCTCGCCGGTCCCGATCCGGAGGGGTCGCTCGCGCGGCTGCTGGTGGCGCGAGAGGCGCGCTATCTGCAAGCGAATCATACACTTAACGTTGATTCGATGGCGCCGGCCGAAATCGCTCATCTTATAGTTGCGCTTGCGACGGACACCCGAGCGGACTAGGATGCCATCCCTGTCCGGCCGGGCCGGACCTGTATGAGCGCCAATAGTATTGATGCGACTGACGTGTCCTTGCCGGGGTACACCGGCGGACACCGCAACCCATAGCAATGGCCACGAAGAAGAAGGCCGCCAAGAAGGCGGCGAGCAAGAAGGTCCGCGCGGCGGCGAAGGGCGAGTCGCCGGTGATCAAGCGGAAGGTCTCCGCGGGGGCGCGACGCGCCGTCGCGGCGGCTGAGCCGCCGATCGCGCACGACGAGGACGCGGCGCGCGCCGCGGCCGGCAAGTCGCTCGTGATCGTCGAGTCGCCGGCGAAGGCGAAGACGATCGGCAAGTACTTGGGCTCGGGCTTCGCGGTGAAGGCGACCGTTGGTCACATCCGCGACCTCCCCGCGAAGAAGCAGAAGGGGGAGAAGGGACAGATCGTCGGCATCGACATCGAGAAGGGGTTCGAGCCGCGCTACGTCACGATTCCCGGCAAGGAGAAGACCGTCGCCGAGCTCAAGAGCGCGGCGAAGACGGCGAAGGCCGTGTACATCGCGACCGACCCTGACCGCGAGGGCGAGGCGATCGCCTGGCACGTCGAGTCGCTGATCAAGGGGAAGGGCGCGCCGCCGATCAAGCGCGCGCTGTTCTACGAGATCACGAAGGACGCCGTCGGGAAGGCGCTCGACCAGGCGAAGTCGATCGACCAGGACAAGGTCGACGCGCAGCAGGCGCGTCGCGTGCTCGACCGCGTCGTCGGCTTCAGCACGAGTCCGGTCCTCTGGAAGACGGTCAAGAAGGGACTCTCGGCCGGCCGCGTGCAGACCGTCGCGCTGCGGCTTCTCGTCGAGCGCGAGCGCGAGATCCGCGCGTTCGTGCCGCGCGAGTACTGGACGATCGCCGCGCAGCTCGAGCACGAGGGGCAGGGTTTCACGGCGAAGCTCCATCATCTCGACGGCGTGAAGCCCGAGATCCACGACGAGGCCTCGGCGCAGGCGATCGTGAAGGACCTCGCCGGCCGCCAGACGTTCGACGTCACGAGCATCAAGCGCCGCGAGCGTCGCAAGAACCCCGAGGCGCCGTTCAAGACGAGCACGCTGCAGCAGGAAGCGGCGAAGAAGCTCGGCTTCGGCTCGAAGCGCACGATGCGTCTCGCGCAGAACCTCTACGAGGGCGTCGAGCTCGGGAAGGCCGAGGGCTCGGTCGGTCTCATCACGTACATGCGTACCGACCACGTGCGCGTGGCGGAGTCGGCGGCCGCCGCGGCGCGCGAGTACCTCGCGTCGCATTTCGACAAGGACTTCCTCGCCGACGGGCCGCGGCTCTTCCCGGCCGGCAAGGACGACGCGGCGCAGGGCGCGCACGAGGGCATCCGTCCGACCGACCCGGCGCGCACGCCCGACAGCGTCGCGAAGTACCTCTCGCCCGAGCAGCTCAAGCTCTACACGCTCATCTGGCAGCGCTTCATGGCGAGCCAGATGGCTCCGGCCGTCTTCGACACGACGACGGTCGACTTCGACCTCGGCCGCTACCTGTTTCGCGCGACCGGCTCGACCGTGAAGTTCAAGGGCTTCCTCGCGCTCTACAAGGAGACGCGCGAGGAGGGCGATTCCAAGGCGCTCGAGGACGAGCAGGCGCTGCCGGCGATCGAGGAAGGGGAGACGGTCCCCGTCCGCTCGATCGACCCGACGCAGCATTTCACCGAGCCGCCGCCGCGCTACTCCGAGGCGTCGCTCGTGAAGGAGCTCGAGAAGCGCGGCATCGGCCGCCCGTCGACGTACGCGTCGATCATCTCGACGCTCACCGAGCGCCATTACGCGGAGCTCCAGCAACGCCGATTCTTCCCGACGCCGCTCGGCGAGTCGGTCGAGAAGGTCATGGTGAAGCAGTTCCCGCGCGAGTTCGACGTCGGCTTCACGAGCGAGATGGAGGCCGAGCTCGACAAGGTCGAGGACGGCAAGAAGGAGTGGCGCACGGTGCTCAAGCAGTTCTGGAGCCCGTTCGCGAAGTCGGTCGCGTCGGTCGACGCCGAGGCGCTGATCCGCGAGGCGCACGACCTCTCGGCCCTCGAGAAGGAGCGCTGCCCGAAGTGCGGCGGGAAGCTCGTGCCGAAGGGCGGGTTCTTCGGCCCGTTCGTCGCCTGCGAGAACCACCCGAAGACCTGCGACTACACGCGGCCGCTCAAGGGCGAGCGCGTGCCGGCGCAGCTCACCGACTATGCCTGCCCCGAGTGCGGCAAGCCGATGGTCGTCAGGCGTTCGCGCTCGGGCGAGTTCCTCGGCTGCTCCACGTTCCCGAAGTGCCGTGGCACGAAGTCGATGCCGACCGGCGTGAAGTGCCCGAAGGACGGCGGTGACATCGCGGCGCGGCGCTCGAAGAAGCGCGGCAAGGCGTTCTACGGCTGCGAGAACTATCCTGATTGCGACTTCGTCTGCTGGGACAAGCCGGTGCTCGAGGAGTGCCCGGAGTGCCATTACGTGGGCGCCGAGGCGAAGCACACGAAGACGCGCGGGCACTACCGCCGCTGCCTCAAGTGCCAGAACGAATGGGACGTCGAGGCGCCGGAGGGCGCGGACGCCGAGGCGGAGGCCGCGACGGCATGACGGCGCGGACCGACGACGGCGGCCGCGCGCGAGGCGCCGTCCACGTCGTGGGGGGCGGCCTCGCCGGGAGCGAGGCCGCCTTTCAGTTGGCGGAGCGTGGGCATCGCGTCGTCGTGCACGAGATGCGGCCCGTGCGCGGCACCGCCGCACACCAGACCGATCGCCTCGCCGAGCTCGTCTGCTCGAACACGTTCAAGAGCACCGAGCTCACGAACGCGCATGGCCTGCTCAAGGCCGAGATGCGCCAACTCGGTTGCCTCATCCTCGAGGGCGCCGACCAAGCACGCGTGCCGGCGGGCTCGGCGCTCGCCGTCGACCGCGACGTCTTCAGCACGTTCGTGCACGAGCGCCTGCACGCGCATCCGAACGTCACCGTCGAGCGCGGCGAGGTCACGGCACTGCCGGTCGGCCCCTGCGTCATCGCGACGGGGCCGCTCACGAGCGACGCCCTCGCGGCGGCGATCCGCGAACGGCTCGGCGTCGAGTCGCTCGCGTTCTATGACTCGATCGCGCCGATCGTCTCGGTCGAGTCGATCGACGAATCGGTCGCGTTCCGGCAGGCGCGCTGGGACAAGGAGACGATGGAGGGCGCGGTCGACGACGGTGGCGCGTACCTGAATTGCCCGATGGACAAGGCCGAGTACGAGGCGTTCATCGACGCGCTGACGACGGCCGACCAGTTCACGGCGCATGAGTTCGACGCGGTGCCGTATTTCGAGGGGTGCATGCCCGTCGAGGAGATGGCGCGCCGCGGGCGCGAGACGCTCCGGCATGGGCCGATGAAGCCCATCGGCCTCCGCGACCCGCGCACGGGCAAGCGCCCCTGGGCCGTCGTGCAGCTGCGGCGCGAGGACCGCGGCGGCCGCATGTGGAACCTCGTCGGCTTCCAGACGCGGCTCCGGATCCCCGAGCAGGCCCGCGTCTTCCGGCTCATCCCGGGTCTCGCGAACGCCGAGTTCCTGCGATACGGCAGCATCCATCGCAACGCGTACGTGAACGCGCCGGCCTCGCTCACGCCGCACCTCTCGCTGCGCGACGATCCGACGGTCCTCTTCGCGGGACAGGTCACCGGCGTGGAGGGGTACACCGAGAGCACGGCGACCGGGCTCATGGCGGCGATCAACATCGACCGCATGCTACGGGGCGACGCCCCCGTCGTCCCGCCCGCGGACACGATGCTCGGCGCGCTCTACCGGTACCTGCGCGAGGCCGATCCGGCGCACTTCCAGCCGATGAACGCGAACTTCGGCCTCCTCGACGAGCTGGCCGACCCCCCTCGGGACAAGGTCGAGAAGCGCGAGCGGTACGCCGAGCGGTCGTTACGCGCGCTCGACGCATGGCGTCAGGACTATGGCATCCTGGCCCACGCCGCGTCGTGCATCGGAGGGTAGTCCCTCGCGCGCCTTCATGAAGCTGCTCCTCGTCGTCGGCGTCCTCCTGGCCGCGGTCTGGCTCTGGGGGCGTTCGATGCCGCGCGAGCATCGTTCGGCGAGCACGATCACGCTCGTCGCGCCGGCCGATTCGGTCTACCGCCTCGTGCGCGACATCGGCGAGCAGGCGCGCTGGTGGCGGGACGTCCGCTCGGTGCGGCGCATCACCGGTCGCCCGCGCGAATCCTGGGAGCAGGAGATGGCCGGTGCCGGCGCGGTGCGCATCGAGGTCACTTCGTTCATCGAGGGGCAGCGCCTCGTCACGACGATCCTCAACGACGACCAGCAGGACTTCGGCGGCAAGTGGACGGTCGACGTCTCGCGCACCGGGTCAGGGACGGAAGTGCGGATCGTCGAGGATGGCTGGGTCGAGTCGCCGTTCTTCCGCGTCGTCATGAAGCTGCGCGGTGGGCCGCACAAGACGCTCGACAGCTATCTGCGCTCGCTCGGCGCGCATTTCGGCGAGACGGTGTCGCCGCGACACGACGTCGCGGGATGATCGCCGAGTTCCTCGCGCATCTCGAGAAGGAACGGGACGTCTCGCCGAACACGCTGAAGGCCTACGGCCGTGACCTCGGCGGGTTCGAGACGTTCCTGCGGGGCCACCTCGGCACGGCGGAAATCGCGTGGGAGGGCGTCGACCGCCTCGCCGTGCGCGCGTGGCTCGCGCATCTCGCGCGGCGCGGCCTCTCCAAGCGGTCGAGCGCGCGCGCTCTCTCGGCCGTGCGCAGCTTCTTCCGCTTCCTCCATCGCGCCGACGTCGTCGAGGCGAACCCGGCGCGCGCCGTCGGGTCGCCGAGGTTCGATCGCCACCTCCCCGGCCACCTCGACCGCAAGCAGGTCGAGACGCTGCTGACCGCGGCGCAGACGCGTGCGCAGGATGGGGCGTTCACCGACGTCCGCGACGTCGCGATCCTCGAGCTCTTCTACACCGCCGGGCTCCGGCTCTCGGAGCTGCGTGGCATCAATCGCGCCGACCTCGACATCCTCGGTGGAGTCGTGAAGGTGCGCGGCAAGGGACGCAAGGAACGCATCGTGCCGGTCGGCGGCGCGGCACAGCGCGCGCTGCGCGAGTACGAACGCGTGCGCGACACGCTGCTCGCGACGATGCCCGGGCGCGGCGACCGCAACGCGTTCTTCCTGAGCCGGCGCGGCCAACGGATGAGTCCCAAGACGCTGCACGACGCCGTGACGCGTTGGCTCGGCACGGTCGACGAGGGCGGCACCGAGGTCT
>CAYSAR010000011.1:20938-23249 GCA_964428985.1 uncultured Gemmatimonadaceae bacterium
TCAGCGCGCATGCCTTGCGGCACACCTTCGCCACACACCTACTGGACGGCGGCGCCGACCTCCGGGCG
The DNA here is from genome assembly GCA_964428985.1 of uncultured Gemmatimonadaceae bacterium. GTDB lineage: Bacteria > Gemmatimonadota > Gemmatimonadetes > Gemmatimonadales > Gemmatimonadaceae > Pseudogemmatithrix. The sequence goes on from CAYSAR010000011.1 coordinate 21,007, forward strand.
GTGCAGGAACTGCTGGGCCACGCGAGCATCACGACGACGCAGGTCTACACGCACACGTCGGTGGAGCGTCTCAAGCAGGTCCACCGCCAGAGCCACCCGCGGGCGTAGTCCGGCCGCCGATCGAGCTGATGTCAACGCCGCGCGGCGCCGCCCCGTCGCGCATCGGCGGAGTCCGTCGAGCTAGGGCGAGATCCAGTCGACGCGGCGCGCCTCGGTCACCGGCATCTCCGTGACGAGCGAGAAGCGTGGTCCGAGGCGAGCGCCCCGGGCGATCATGTCGCCGAGGGCACCTTCGGTGCCGGGGCGGTAGACGACCCAGGTCGGACGCGTCGAGGCGCCGCAGTCGCGCATTAGATGGACCTCGAGCGGCACGCGATCGCGGAGCGCGTAGTACTCGAGACCGAGCCCCACGTAGCCTTCATTGACGCACGCGACCGAAGGCCCCTCGCGCGTGAGCGCCGTGACGATCGCCGGCCAATCGGGCTTGCGCGGGCCACTCCCATGCGCATGGAGGCCGGCGAGCGTCGCCCAGCCGACCGCGAACGTCGCGACCGCCAGGCCGACGCGCTGGCCGAAGCGCTCACGCGCCCGCTCGATCGCGAGGGAGACGACCAACAGCAGCGGTGGCGCCGTCGCGATGAGGTAGCGGCTGACCCAGAGCGGCTGCCCGACCGCCCAGCCGATGAGCAACGCGAGCACGAGCGGGACCAGCACCATCGCCGTGAGCGCATGCACGAGTCGATCGCGCGACTCGAACACCGCCCACGCGAGCGCGCGCAGGACGAGCGCGACGAGCAGCCAGGCGAACGCCGGCGACCCGAACGCGCCCACGTACTGCGCCGTGAACGGCGGCACCGACGCGAGGGACGGCTCGGCGATCCACGAGGCGTTCTCGCCGAACCGCGCGTCGGCCGTCGCGCGCGCGACGATGACCAGCCACGCGCCGAGCGCGAGCGCCGCCGGCGTCCCGACGAGGACGAAGCGCGCCGGCATCAGCCGTTCGCGCGTCGCGAGCCACGTCGCGACGACGAGCGCGGCGATGGTCAGCGCGCCAAAGTAGTGCGTCGCGACGAGCGCGACCCCGAGCGTCGCGAGCGCGAACCAGGCGACGTACGGGATCCGCTCGCGCCGCCGCCACATCCAGAGCGCGAGGCCCATCGCCAACGTCGCCAACAATGCGAGCGGCGCGTAGGCCCGCACGTCGATGCTCTTCTCGATGAGCATTGGACTGCCGGCGGCGAGCAATCCCGCGACGATCGCCGGTCGCCACGCGATGCCGCCCGCCCGTGCACCCACCGTCAGTGCGAGCGGGGTGAGCGCGCCGATGATCGCCGTGAGCGTCCGGACCCAGGCCTCGTCGAACCCGCCGAGGCGGACCCAGGCGCCAAGAAGCAGGTAGAAGCCCGGGGGATTCGTCTCGTCGGCGATGACGCGCCGCAGCAGTTCGCCGACCTCCTGCGACGCGACGACGACGCTGAAGACCTCGTCGAACCAGAAGCGCTCGGCCGCGACCCACGGCAGCCGAAGCGCCGCGGAGACCGCGAGCACGGTGATCACCCCGATGGCGGCGGCGGTGGGGGCGCCGGTGAGGCGGCCGCTTCCCGCCGTCTCGTCTCTGGTCATCGTGTCCTTATATTACGCCAATGGCACTCCCTGCATTCCACGCGACGACGATTCTCGCGGTCCGGCGCGACGGGAAGGTCGCGATCGGCGGTGACGGGCAGGTCTCGGTCGGCGACACCGTCATGAAGGCGAGCGCGGTGAAGGTGCGTCCGATGAAGGGCGGGCAGGTGCTCGCCGGCTTCGCCGGCGCGGCCGCCGACGCGTTCACGCTCTTCGAGAGGTTCGAGGAGAAGCTCGAACGGCATCCGGGCAACCTCCAGCGCGCGGCCGTGGAGCTGGCGAAGGACTGGCGCTCGGATCGCGTCCTGCGTCGGCTGGAGGCGCTGCTCGTCGTCGTCGATCGCGAGCATGGCTACATGCTCTCCGGGAACGGCGAGCTCATCGAGCCCGATGACGGCATCCTCGCGATCGGCTCCGGCGGCGCGTACGCGCTCGCCGCGGCGCGTGCGCTCGTGCGCGAGACGACGCTCCCGCCGGCCGAGGTGGTGCGGCGCGCGCTGACGATCGCCGGCGAGATCTGCATCTACACGAACACGCAGATCACCGTCGTCGAGCCGACGGCGGGCTGACCGATGGCGAGTCCCCGCACCGAGCAGGCGCTCGCGCGCCTCGCCGACCTC
>CAYSAR010000012.1:0-22227 GCA_964428985.1 uncultured Gemmatimonadaceae bacterium
CGACGTGGTGCTCGTCGCGGCGACGGGCCCGCTCTGGGGGAGCGGCGGCGAGCGCGGCGTCTATAAGACGACCGACGGCGGGCGGACGTGGCGTCAGGTGCTCAAGGGCGATGACGACACCGGCGCGAACGACATCGTGATGTCACACGCCGATCCGAAGGTGCTCTTCGCGTCGATGTACCAGCGCCGGCGCAGTCCCTGCTGCATGAACGGTGGCGGGCCGGGCAGCGGCCTCTTCAAGTCGATCGACGGCGGCGAGACCTGGACGCGCGTCGCGGGTGGCTACCCGACCGGCGACCTCGGGCGCATCGCGGTCGACGTCTCGCGCTCGAACCCGAACGTCGTCTACTCGCTCGTCGAGGCGCCGGCGGCGCCGCCGGGACAGGGTGGCGGCCAGGGCGGTGGTGGACAGGGCGGGGGCCAGAACCAGCTCGCCGGCGACCAGGGCCTTTGGCGTTCCGACGACGGCGGCGCGACCTGGCGCAAGGTGAACAATGCGAACCCGCGCCCGATGTACTTCAGCAAGGTGCTCATCTCGCCCGTGAACCCCGAGCACGTCTACTTCGGCGGCGTCGGCCTGCACATGTCGCTCGACGGCGGCAAGTCGGTCGAGACCGACGCGGCGATGGTGACGCACGACGACATCCACGCGCTCTGGATCAACCCGCGCAACGCGAACCACCTCATCATCGGCAATGACGGCGGCCTCGCGCAGAGCTACGACCAGGCGAAGAGCTGGATCTTCATCCCGAACCTCCCGGTCGGGCTCTTCTACCATGTCAGCTATGACATGAACGTGCCGTTCAACATCTGCGGCGGCATGCAAGACAACTACAACTGGTGCGGCCCCTCGCGCTCGCGGTTCAGCGGCGGCATCCAGAACTATGACTGGTTCCAGATCCTCGGCGGCGACGGCTTCGTCGCGATGCCGGACCCGCGCGACGCGCGCATCGTCTACACCGAGTCGCAGAACGGCAACATGATCCGGCGCAACGTCGTCACCGGCGAGTCGCGCTCGATCCGCCCGACACCGCTGAACGTGACGCCGGCGCACGAGCCCTCCGAGGGGAACTACCGGTTCCACTGGGATGCCCCGATGATCATCTCGCCGAACGACCCCGGCGTGCTCATCGTCGCCGGCAACAAGGTTTTCCGTTCGACCGATCGCGGCGACTCGTGGACGGCGATCAGTCCCGACCTCACGACGAACGCGAACCGCGACACGCTGCTCACGATGGGCGTGAAGGGGAGCGACATCCGCATCGCACGGCACGACGGCATCACCGCGTGGCCGGCGATCGTCTCTCTCGCGGAGTCGCCGCGGCAGGTGGGCGTGATCTGGGCCGGCACCGATGACGGCGTCGTGCAGATGACGCGCGATGGCGGCAAGAGCTGGACGAACGTGACGTCGCGCCTCGCCGGCTTCCCGGCGGGCGGCTACGTCTCCGAGGTCGTGCCGTCGCGCTTCGACGCGGGCACGGCGTACATCTCGGTCGACAATCACCGGCTCAACGACTACAAGCCATACGTGTGGATGACCACCGACTTCGGCGCGACGTTCCGCCGCATCGACGGCGGGCTCGCGGGCGAGGTCGTGCACACGCTCACCGAGGACACGCGCAACGGTGACGTGCTGTACGCCGGCACCGAGAGCGGCCTCTTCCTCACGCTCGATCGCGGCGCGACGTGGCGTCGGTTCAAGGCGAACCTGCCGAACGTGCGCATCGATGAAGTGACGATCCATCCGCGAGACAACGCGTTGATCGTTGGCACGCACGGGCGCGCGATCTTCGTGCTCGACGACCTCTCGCCGGTGCAGGAGCTCGCGGCCGCGCAGCGCGTCACGCGCGCGGCGTCGCTCTTTAGCGTGCCGACCGCGCTCCAGTGGAAGTACAAGGACGACCGCAACGACGAATTCTGGGGCCACCAGACCTTCGCTGGCGAGAACCCGCCGGTCGAGGCGGTGATCCACTTCCACGTGAAGACGCCGCCGAAGGCGATGGCGGTGCGCATCTCGCGCGGCGATCGTGTCATCCGCGAACTCGAGGTGCCCGCCGGCAAGATGACGGCGGGCATCCAGACGGTCTGCTGGGACATGCGCGTGCAGCCGATCACGCCGGTCGCGACGCAGCCGGGACAAGGCGGCGGCGGTGGCGGCGGTGGTGGCTTCGGCGCGAACCGGCCTCGTCCGATCGAGGGCGTGCGTGCGCCGCGTCCGGCGCCGGGCTACCTGCCCCGCAACATCTGCGCGGTCGAAGGCCAAGGCGGCGGTGGCGGCGGCGGGTTCGGCGGCTTCGGCGGCGCCATCAACAATGGCCCCTACGTCGCGCCGGGGAGCTACACCGTCGCGCTCGTCGCCGACGGTGAGGTCGTCGACACGAAGGCGATGCGCATCATCATGGATCCCGAGGTGAAGCTCACCGAGCGCGATCGTGTCGCGTACGACCGCCTGCTCAACGAGCTCCACGAATCGCAGCGCGGCGCGACTGCCGTCGCGACGCGGCTCGCCGCGCTCGGCACGCAGATCGGCGAGGTCATGGCGAAGATCGATTCGTCGAGCGCCGGCCCGAACGACCGTACGCGCTTCAACGAGCTGCGCGCCGCGTACGACTCGGTGCGCGTGAAGTTCGGGCTGCCGGCGCCTCGCCCCGCGGGCACTCCGCAACAGGGCGGCGGTGGCGGCGGGGGTGGGGGCTTCGGCGGGTTCGGTGGCGGCGGCGGCGCGAACGCGCTCGCGCGACTCGGCCAGGCAAAGGCGGTCATCGCGAACGTCTGGGAAGTCCCGAGCGCGGCCAGCGTCCGCCAGGCGAACGACGCGCGCAAGGCGCTCGACGAGGCCGTGCGCGAAGCGAACGGCGTGCTGCGTCGCGCCGAGTCGCTCGGCACCGACCTTCGCGCGGCCGGCTTGGTGATCGGCACGCGATGAGCGATGTGCGATCGCAGGTGCTCGAGGGGTTCGTGGCCGTCACGGCCGAGGTGCGCGCGCGGTTCGGTTCGCTCACGCGCGAGCAGCTCGAGTGGCGGCCACCCTCGGGCGGGTGGAGCGTGGCGCAGTGCCTCGACCACCTGATCATCACGACGACGTCGTACCTGCCGGACCTTCGCGCGATCGGCGCAGGGACGCGTCCTGTGCGAACATGGGAGCGGCTCTCGCCGTTCAGCCGCGCGTTCGGCCGCATGCTCGTGAGCCTGATGCGGCAAGACGACAAGCGGTCGAAGACGCCGCCGCGCTTCGTGCCGCCGAGCGACGTCGGTGGCGACATCGTCGCGCGATTCGCCGAGAGCCAGGATGAGCTGGCGGCGGCGATCCGCACGACGATGCATGTCGACTGGGACCGCACGATCGTCACGTCGACGTTCAATCGCATCGCGACCTACCCGCTCGCCGATGCGTACACGATCATCCTCGAGCACCAGCGCCGGCACCTGCGGCAGGCACAGCGCGTGATCGAGGAATCGGGCTTCCCCAAGCGCGTCGCGTAAGGACCACGCACCACACCGACGAGGTGACTGATGCAGAGCAGGGCGACGACGGTGGCGGCGTATCTCGATGAGCTCCCGGCCGAGCGACGGGCGATCGTCGAGTCGGTGCGCGACCTCGTGAATCGCGCGACGGCTGGCGACGATATCGAGGAAGGCATGCAGTACGGGATGATCTGCTGGTACATCCCCCATCGCGTGTATCCGCCCGGGTATCACGTGAACCCGAAGATCCCTCTCGGGTACGCGGCGCTCGCGTCGCAGAAGAATCATCTCTCGCTGTACCTGAATCCGCTGTACGGCGAAGGCGGCGAGACGGAGCGGTGGTTCCGGCAGGAGTGGCAGAAGCGCGGGAAGAAGCTCGACATGGGGAAGAGCTGCATCCGCTTCAAGCGCGTGGAGGACCTCGCGCTCGACGTCGTCGAGAAGGCACTGCGCAAGGTCGACGCGCGCGAGACGATCCGAGCCTATGAGGCGGCGCGCGCGGCGGGCGCGTCAGGGCGTTCGCGCCCGAAGAAGAACACGGGCGCGTCGAAGAAGCCCGCCGCGAAGAAGCGTTAGCGTCGCAAGAAGCCAAGGACCGCGTCGCGGATCGCGGCGAACGCCGCCGTCCGTGGCGACATCACCTCGTGGTGGCCCAGTCCGTCGAGCGCGATGACGTCGATCGCGTCGCCGGCGGCGCGGACCTGCGCCGCCCACGCGTCGCGCGCCGCCGGCGGCATCACGCGATCGAGCGTGCCGACGACCTGCACCTGCGGCACGCCGCTCGGCAGCAACTCCGCCGGCGAGCCGGCCGCGTAGCGATCGGGGTGCTCATCGGGTGTTCCGCCCATGAACGGATCGACGACCTCGCCGCACATGTCACGCTCGATCGCGCGGTACGCGCGCAGGTCGGCGATGCTCGCGAGCCCGACGACGCCGTGGATCGGCAGCGGGTCGCGCCGCGCGATCGGACTCGACGCCGGCACGCGTGGTAGCGACGCGAGCCAGAGCGCGAGATGACCGCCCGCCGAGTGGCCGACGGTCACGACTCGCGAGAGATCGAGCGGATGCGCCTTCGCGACCTCGCGCAGGTGCTCGGCCGCCATCGCGACGTCGATGAACGTGTTCGGCCAGCCGCCGCCGCGGCTGTCGGCGCGGCGATACTCGATGTTCCAGGTCGCGACGCCGGCGTCGCGCAGCGCGTCGGCGATCGCCGAGCTGTTCTGCACGCTCGCGTACCGCTCGACCCAGCAGCCGCCGTGGATGACTATCGCGACGGGGAAGGGTCCGTTGCCGGCGGGGAGGCGCAGGTCGCCGAACTGCATCGAGTCGGGACCGTACGCGATGCGCGCGGTTGCGGGCTTTGACGGCAGCGCGTCGATGTCGGCGGGGCGGAGCAAGCGTTGGGCGGGGAGGGAGGACGCCGACAGGGCGAGGGCGAGTATCCCGAAGGCGAGGCGGTTCATGGGCAGAATCTAGCGATAGCCCGCCGCCTGCAACTCGAACAACCGGTCGGCGATGCGTGAGACCCTGTCTCGAGGCGTGCCGCACCCGCCGGATGCGACTCAGCGACCCGGAGGACTCGGCGATCGTCGACCTGGCCGGTGAAGATTGGGCCGCGCTGGACCGCCCGCGAAGGGCGGGGGTAATCGTGGCATGCGCTCGCGCGTGCTCGTGTCTTGGCTGATCGCGGCGCTCGCGGCGTGCGGCGGCGCGGGCGAGGAGGAGGCCGCGCCCGCAGCCGGCGCGGATGCGCCGGTCGCGCTCGCCGACTGTGGCATCGACGGCGCCCCCCGCCTCAGCGGCGACGGCATCGGCGCGCTGCGCATCGGCGAGACGGTGAAGCAGGTCACGCTCGCCTGTCACGTATTGCGCGACACGACGGGGCGAGGTCCCGAGGGTGCCGAGGAGCGCGCGCTGCTCGTGCAGATCGGTCCGCGACCCGACACCGTGCGCGCCGTTGTCGTCTCCGACAGCATCTGGCGGCTGCATGTCACGAGCACGGGTCCGCGCACCGCCGATTCCCTCGGTGTCGGTTCGACCGCTCGCGAGCTCCGGTCGCGCCCCGCCGCGCGGCTCATCCGCGGCGAAGGCGGGCTCTTCATCACGATGCGCGACCCGTGCGGGCTGAGCTTCCGGCTCGAGCCACCCGATCCAGGGGGCTCGGTCTCCCTCGCGCGGCTCGCCGACTCCGTGCGCGTGCGCGAGGTGCTCGCGATCGGGTGTCGCTGAGCGCCGCGCGTCGCGACACCTCACCAGCCGCCGCCGCCGCCTCCGCCCGAACTTCCACCGCCGCCCCCTCCGCCGCCGCTCGACCCGCTCGAGCTCGGCGCGGAGATCGAACTCGCCATCCCGCCGACCGCGGCGGCGAATGACGCACTCGACCCTGCGCCGGCGAAGCCTCCGCCGCCACCGAAGCCGGTCCAACCCGACCCGCTGGAGCCGGACGACGACGAGGACATCGAACCGGAGGTCGCGATGCCGCTCGCCGTGCGGGCGACGTCCCCGCCGAAGGCGCGGAACCACTTGTCGATGTGCCGACCGAGCCCGAACGCGATGAGGTACGCGAACCATTCATCGCGCAGCGCCGGCTGCTCCTTGCGCAGCTCGCGCCGGAAGAACTCGCGCGCCGCGACCAAGCGCTTGCGCACCGCGATCCGCTCGGCCGACTGCCGAGTCATCGCCACGTTCAGCACGCTGTTGAACAGCGCGAGCGCGAGCAGCGTGAGGCCGGCGAGCGCGAACGCGCCCACGCGCCATGGCGCCGTCACGAGCAGCCAACCGAGCGCACCGATCGCGATCGCCTGCGGCACGATCCACCACAGGGCGCCGGCCAGCATGGCGCGCACGCGGCGTTGCCAGACGGCGGCGGCGATCACCGCGATGACGTACCCGATGAGGAGCGCCGCCATCCCCGGGAACACGACCACGAGGTCGTACGGTCGCAGTACGGCGCCGACGATCACCGCCGCGATCGCCGTGAGGAAGAGCACCAACGTCGGCTTCCGTGATGGCCGCGCGACCTTGCCGCCGGTGCCCGGAGTGCGCTCGACGAGCGCGAGGAGCGGCTCGCGGATGAGCCCTGCCGGATCGAAGCCACTCGACTTGTAGTGCGCGCGCACCTTGTCGGTGTCGGTGACGTCGCCCGCGAAGAAGAGGCCGTCGATGAGCCTGCGCGCATGGCCGGTGATCTGCGAGCGCGGCGTGTTGAGACGCAGCTCGAGCACGTCGCGAGCGAAGAGGCCGCGTCCGCGCTTGTGCACGGTGCTCGTGAGCTTCCCCTGCTGGACGAGTCGCGCGAGCGTCGCGGCGACCTCCGCCTCGCCTGTCGTGTCGTCCCACGTGTGACCGACGACCTCGGGCGGGAGACTCAGCACGTGTTGGGCGAGCCATGCCTCGTCCACCGCGCCCGGCGGGGGCGGCGGCACGAAGCGCCCGAGCGCCTGTTCCCGGCGAACGAGCCGGAGGACGAGCGGCAGGATCGGCAGCAGGAGCAGCAGGGCGAGGGCGTAGCGCACGCGCCGGCTCGCGCCGAAGTCGACTGCGGCCGGGAGGCCCGGCGCCACGAACTCAAGGTCGAGCGGAACGACGAATCCGTCGCCGGGCGGGACACGTGCGCTTTCGTATCGACCGGTGAATCCCGGCGGCGCGCGCCAGGCGTCGTCGAGCGTCAACGTGAGCGTGAAGCGCTCGATCTCGCTCTCGCGATCGCCAAACGCGAAATCGTGGGCGAGGCGGTACGCACGCGAACCCTCCATCGGCGGCTCGATGACGCGCTCGTACCGGTACTCAAAGACATACTCTCGCTCCGCGCCATCGAACGGTGGATCGCTCGGCTGACGCGCGCGCCAACGCAGCGTCGAGCCGTCGACGAAGTCGTAGCCGTCGATGCGGCCGAGGTCCCCGCGATGCATCGGGCGCAGCGTGCCCCCGTCGAGCCGGCTCGCCGAGAGGAACTCGAAGCGTTGGCCGTGCCTGACGTCGAACCGCCGCTCGCCGCCGTTCCACGCGCCGGTGAATCGCATGACCTGACGCTCGCGCACGTGCAGGCGGCCGTCCGCGTCGAGTCGCGCCTCCACGGCGACCACCGGCCACTCGATGCGCCGCGGTTGCGCGAGTGCTTCGCCCGCGATGGCTAGGATGGCGAGCGCGATGAGCGCGGGACGATGAGGGATCATGGCCCAGAATGTCCTGCCTCCGCTGGCGCGGGGCAACCGTGCGCTGGCGCCCCGCGCGCCGCCGCGCTCTATTGCACGGTAGGATGCATGCGATCCCGGGCCTCCCCTCGCCGGCCCGGTGGCGCGCCACTTGGCGCGCACTCGGGGCCGGTTCGAGCGATGCGCCGCTCTACGACGAGCTCATCGCGCGCTATCAGGCGCCCCCCCGCCACTACCACACGACGCAGCATCTCGCCGAGATGTTCGAGCTCTGGCCCGGGCTCGCCCATCTCGCGCGGCACGCCGCGGAGGTCGAGCTCGCGATCTGGTTCCACGACGCGGTGTACGATCCGGCCGCCGGCGACAACGAGGCGCGCAGCGCGCGGTGGGCGCGCACCGCGCTCGAGGCGGCCGGATGCGATCCGGATGCCGCGCGCCGCGTCCACGACCTCGTGCTCGCCACGAAGCACGACGCGGAGCCGTCCGACGACGACGCGCGCATCCTCGTCGACCTCGACCTCGCGATCCTCGGCGCGCCCCCCGACCGGTTCGACGAGTACGAGCACCAGATCCGGGCCGAGTACGCGATGGTGCCGGTCGAGGCGTTCCGGCAGGGGCGCCGCGCCATCCTCGCGACCTTCCTCGCGCGCGAGCACATCTTCCATACGACGCCGATGCGCACCGCGCGCGAGCAGCGCGCACGCACGAACCTCGCGCGTTCCATCGAGGCGCTCTCACGCTGACCCTTGGACCGATGACATCGAACGGCGCGGCGGTCGCGCGCGTCGGCGCCGGACCGTTCGCATGGACGGTGCTCGATACGCTCAACCACTGGTCGCTCGGCCTCGCGTCCCCACGCGCCGGATGGGCGGTGGGGACGCAAGGTCGCATCACGCGGCTGCGGCTGGCTCCGACGCCCTGAGCGGCGCGCGGAAGACCGGCGAGACGCGGCGGAGCATCCAGAGACTCATCACCGCGTGCAATAGGCCGGTGATCACCGAGAGCGTCCAGAGATGTCGCAGTCCGAAGCCCTCGCGCTGCGCGAGCAGCAGCGCCGGGACGATGAACAGCACGAGCCGCGCCGAGCCGGTGATCAGCGTCGGCACGGTGTTGCCGATCGCCTGGAACATGCCCGAGCAGGTGAAGTTGAAACCGCTCGCCACGAACGTCCACGAGATGATCGTGAGGTACTCGGCGGCGACGGCGGTGACCGCCGGATCGCCCGAGAACGGGGCGACGAGCAGGTCGGGACGCACGTGGCAGAACACCGTGAGCGCCGCCATGAGCAGTGCGCCCATGAGCACCGAGTCGTGGAACGTCGCGCGCGCCCGCTCCGGCTTCTGCGCCGCGACGTTCTGCCCGGCGATCGGCGCCGCCGCGAACGCGATCGCCATCGCCGGCAGGAAGATCGCCTGCATCACGCGGGACCCGACGCCGAACCCCGCCTGCGCCGCCGCGCCGAAGCGCGCGATGATCACGTAGATCACGGCGAGCGAGAGGAACATGAACGCGAACTCGGCGCCCGCCGGCACGCCGATGCGCAGGATTCGCTTCCAGACGTCGGGGCGCCAACCCATGAGCGACGTGTCCCAGCCGACGAACTTCTCGTACTTGAGGAAGTAGCCGAGCGCGGCGAGCACGCTCGCGGTGACGGCGATCGTGCTCGCGAGGCCGGCGCCGGCGACGCCCATGGGACGGCCGGTGAGCCAGCCGGCGATGAGCACCGGCGCGAGCACGGCGTTCAGCACGACCGAGAGCATCTGCACGACCATCATCGGCTTCGCGATGCCGGTGCCGCGCATCGCCGCGCCCATCGAGACGAGCGCGAACTGGAGCGCGAGCGCCGGCAAGAACCAGCGCAGGTACGCGAGCCCCGAGGCCACGGTGGCGGCGTCGGCGGCGATCGTGCCCATGTACGCGTCGGCGAGCGCGAACCCGACGACGGCCGTGGACAAGCCGGCGATGCCGGCGATCAGCAGGCTCTGGTTGAAAACGAGGTTCGCGTCGGGCTGGTCCTTGCGGCCGGCCGCGTGCGCGATGAGCACCATCGTGCCGACGCCGAGCACCTGCGTCATCGCGAGCACGATGAACTGGAGGTTGCCGGCGGCGCTCACGCCGGCGATCGCGACATCGCCCAGGCGCGAGACGAAGTAGAGATCGACGAGATAGTAGAGCGTCTGGAACACCATGCCGAGCGCGAGCGGCAGCGCGAGGCGCAAGATGTGCTTCGGGATCGAGCCTTCGGTGAGGTCGTGCATCGGGTCAGGTGGGGTCGAACGACGCCTGCGCGAGTCGCCGCGCGTGGTCGCGCAGGTCCTTCGGCCAGCGGGCGGTGATCGTCGTGAAGCGTGCGGCGTCGCGCGCGAAGAGCGCGCGCGTCGCCTCCTCGAAGCGCGGCGCGTTCCCGAGCATCGAGGACATGAACCTATACGCGGACTCCTGCGCGAGTCGGCGCCGCGTCGCGATGTCGGCGGCGGAGTCGGCGCGCGCGGCGTCGACGAGGCGGCGCACGGCGGCCGCGGCACCACCGGGTTGATGGTTGAGCCACTCCCAGTGCCGGGGCAGGAGCGTCAGCTCGCGCGGCACGACGCCGAGGCGCGGCCTGCCCGGCCCTCGGCGCGGCGCGTCGGCGGGTACGAGGCGCGCGAGCGCCTCCTCCAGCGTGCCGCGCAGGTCGAGCTCGAGCGGCGCGCTCGTGCGGGCGTCGAAGACGAGCACCGCGCCCTGGCGCCGGTCGCCGCCTTCGTCGAAGATCGCGCGCACGATCGTCGCGACGTCCCCCTCGGCGATGCGCTTGCGGTCCCGGAAGGCGATAAAGCGCCGCTCCTCGGCGACGGATCCGAGCTCGTCGGTGTCTGACATGGGACGGATTTTATCCGGATAATTCAGGAAGTCAATAAGGTCCGGATAAAATAGCAAGCGAGGCAGCGATCGTCGGCCTCCCCCCGTCCCGAGGTGGTCATCCATCGGACGATGGAGCAACTTCCGCCCATGCGATCGCACGTCCGGGCGGCCATCGCCCTCCTCGGCCTCGTCGCGCCCGTCGCCGGCGCGCAGCTCGCCGGCGCCGCGTCCCCGCGTGCCGCCGTGCCGCCAAGCGCCGCGGCGGTGATCCCGCGACCCGCTTCGGCCGTCACGGTCGACGGCACGTGGGAGGTCCCGACGGCGATGACGATCTCGATGGCATTGGGCCAAGACGACGCGCTCGCGCCTTTCGCCGCGCTCGCCGCCGAGGTCGCGCGTGAGGACTTGGGCGCCGCCAGTGCGACGATGGGGCGCCAACGCGTGATCGGCGGCATCCATCTTCGCTTCGACGTCGCCGTCGTGGGTGACGAGGCGTATCGCATCGTGATCGATGCGAGCGGTGCCGAGCTCTCGGCGTCGCGTCCGGCGGGGATGTTCTACGCGCTCCAGACGTTGCGACAGCTCGCGCGCGCGGGCGAACGACAGGGCACGCGCACGCTTCGGGTCGCCGGCGTGCGCATCGATGACCAACCGCGCTTCACCTGGCGCGGGCTCCACCTCGACGTCGGGCGGCACTTCCAACCGGTCGCGTTCGTGAAGCGCTACATCGACCTCATGGCGCGCTTCAAGCTCAACACGTTCCACTGGCACCTCACCGAGGACCAAGGATGGCGCATCGAGATCCGCCGCTACCCGCGGCTCACCTCGGTCGGCGGCTGCCGCGCCGAGACGATGGTCGCGAAGAACTTCGATCCCTACGTCGGCGACGGCACGCCGCACTGCGGCTTCTATACGCAGGATGAGATCCGTGACGTCGTCGCGTACGCAGCCGAGCGGCACATCACCGTCGTGCCCGAGATCGAGATGCCGGGGCATACCGTCGCGGCGCTCGCGGCGTATCCCGAGCTCGCCTGCACGCGCGGGCCGTTCAAGGTGCGCACGACGTGGGGCGTCGACGATGAGATCCTCTGTCCGAGCGAGCGCACGTTCCAGTTCATCGAGGACGTGCTCGGCGAAGTGATGACACTCTTCCCCTCGCGCTTCATCCATATCGGCGGGGATGAGGCGCCGAAGGTGCGGTGGAAGGAGAGCCCCGTCGCGCAGGAGGTCATGCGTCGCGAGGGATTGCAGAGTGAGGAGGAGCTCCAGAGCTGGTTCATCCAGCGCGTCGAGCGCTTCCTCAACTCGCGCGGCCGGCGGTTGATCGGCTGGGATGAGATCCTCGAGGGCGGCCTCGCGCCGCAGGCGACGGTGATGTCGTGGCGCGGGACGGGCGGCGGCATCGAGGCGGCGCAGCAGGGGCACGACGTCGTCATGACGCCGACGGATTTCCTCTACCTCGACTACTACCAGGGCGATCCACGGTTCGAACCGCTCGCGAACGGCGGCAACGTGCCGCTCGAGAAGGTCTACTCGTTCGAGCCGGTCCCGCGCCAGCTGACGCCGGAGCAGGCGCGGCACATCCTCGGCGCGCAGGGGAACGTGTGGACCGAGTACCTCAAGACTCCCGCGTCGATCGAGTACCAGGCGTACCCGCGCGCGCTCGCGCTCGCCGAGATCACGTGGTCGCCACGGGAGGCGCGCGACTGGACCGATTTCCTCGCGCGGCTCCCGGTCGGGCTCTCGGTGCTCGACGCGGCGCGCGTGAACTACCGCGTGCCGCACGTGGAGGGGGTCGCCGGCGACATGCTCACGCTCGAGGACTCGGTCACGCTTACGCTGCACACGCCGCTCACCGGCGCGACGATTCGCTATACGCTCGACGGCACCGACCCGACGCGCACGAGCGCCGCGTACACCACGCCGATCCGGGTCGCCGTCGTCGATTCCGGGACGCGTATCACGGCGCGCGCGTTCACGCGCGAGGGGCGCGTGAGCCCGCCGCGCTCGGCGACGTACCGCCGCACGACGCACCGCGAGGCTGACGTGCTCGATCCGGCCTCCCTGGAGGCGGGACTCACGTACCGTTACGCCGAGGCGAACGTGACGCGCGCGCGCGCGATCGACTCACTGCCGGTCGAGCGAACCGGCGTGGTCACCGAGGTCGCGCGCCGCGGCGACGAGCGGCCGGCGAGTTACGCGCTGCATCTCTCCGGCTGGTTCCGCGCGCCGCATGACGGGATGTACACGTTCGCGCTCGCATCCGATGACGGCAGCACGCTCGAACTCGGCGGCCGTCTCGTCGTCGATAACGACGGCCTGCACGGTACCGAGGAGAAGCAAGGGATGATCGCGTTGCGCGCGGGGCTGCACCCGATCGTCGTGCGATACTTCCAAGCGGGCGGAGGTGCGGCATTCTCGCTGCGCATGCGCATCGACGACGGCGAGTGGCAGCCGGTGGACGCCGCGATGCTCGTCCACCAGCGACCGTGAGCGTGACGTCGCCAGCGCTCCCTTAGCGGCGCACCTTCGCGAGGAAGGCGCGCATCTCGCCGTGCATCCATTCCGGGGCGTCGTACATGAGGAAGTGGTACGCCTCGTCGTGCAGGCGCGTCGTCGCGTCGGGCAGTCCCCTGTACTGCCCGTTGAACATCGCGACGGCGCGCTCCTTCGTCATGCCGAACGCGGAGTACGCCGACCAGGCGTGGAGGTTCAGCACCGGCACGGTGATGCGGCCGAGGTCGGGGCGCAGGTCCGTCGTGTAGAGCTCGTACATCGCGGTGGCAACGGTCCTGCGGTCGCTCGCGAGGCCGTGCTGCGTCACGAGCGCGCGGCCAGCGGAGTCCTTCACGAGCATCCGCACTTGCTGGGCCTGCATCCGCTCGAACTGCTCGGCGTCGCCCGGTGCGGACATCATGCTGCGCCTCTGGGCCGCCTGGCCGCGGACGGATGCGACGGTCGCGGTGGTGTCCATCGTGCCGCCGAGGAACGGCAGGCCGTCGACGTTGACGATCGCCGAGGGGAGTTCAGGCGACGAGACCGCGATCCAGAGCGCGAGGAACCCGCCAAGCGAGTGCCCGACGAGTACCGGCTTCTCGAGGCGATTCGACCGGGCATACCGCACGATCTCGTCGCGCATGAGCTCGAGCCAGCCGGAGTCGGTCGCGATCGGCGGACGACCGGCGAAGCCCGGAAGACTCAGGACATGCATCTCATACCGGTCGCCGAGCGCGTTGACGGTCGCCTCCCAGACCGAGCCGTCGTTCGTGACGCCCGGAATCAGGATCATCGGCGTCGCGCCCTTGGAGCCGAGCACTTCCACCGCGAAGGGCGGCGCATCGGTCGACGCGGTCTGCGCCGTGAGAGCGGTGGCTGGGCCGAGGAGGAACGCGAGGCCGATCAGGTTCGCGCGGAGGGTCAGCGGATTCATGCAAGGATCCCCTGCTGGACGGTGGGAGATGTTGGACAATGGGAGACCTACGGTGCGCTCGGGATGTGGGTTTCCCCGAGCCGCGGGTGCGGGGTTGCACCGGCGCGCGGCGCGACTAAGGTTTGCGCGATGGCAGACACGCGCACGACGCTGATCCGCGAGCTGGAGGCCATGCACGCCGGCCAGCCTTGGCACGGACCATCACGCGCGGCGACGCTCGAAGGCATCTCCGCGGCGGAGGCCGCCTGGCGCCCGCGCGGTGATGCGCACTCGATCTGGGAACTCGTGCTGCACATGCGCGCCTGGACGGACGAGGTCACGCAGCGCGCGAAGGGACGCGTGCCTGGCGAGCCGGACGCTGGCGACTGGCCGCCGATGCCCGAGCCGACCGAACGGGAGTGGGAGGAGACGAAGCGCGGTCTCGAGGAGGCACATCGCGCACTCGTCGCGGCGGTGCGCGAGCTCCCCGACGCGCGGTTCGAGGAGCGCGTCGGCACCGGCAGCGACCCGCAGGGGAAGGGAATCACGGTGCGCACGATGCTCCACTCGCTCGCGCACCATGACACCTACCACACCGGACAGGTCGCGATGCTGAAGCGGCTCGCGGCCGGGGCGTGACGATGCGCCGCGCGTTGGTCGCCGCAGGCCTCCTCGCGCTTGCACCGGTCGCGAGCGCGCAGGCGCCGCGCGGCACGGTCCTCGCCGACCTCACCTGGCTCGAGGCCGAGCGCGCGCTCACGCGCGACGCGGTCGTCGTCATCCCGCTCGGTGCGCAGGCGAAGGAGCATGGCCCGCACCTGCGGCTCGACAACGACTTCGTGATGGCCGAGTACCTGCGTCGTCGCGTGCTCGAGGCGGCCGACGTCATCGTCGCGCCGACGGTCAACTACCACTTCTACCCGGCGTTCCTCGAGTACCCGGGCTCGACCCACCTCGAGTTCGACACGGCGCGCGACGTCGTCGTGCAGATCGTGCGGAGCCTGGCGCGCTACGGCCCGCGTCGCTTCTACGTGCTCAACACCGGTGTCTCGACGCTGCGGCCGCTCGCGGCGGCCGTCGACTCGCTCGCGAGGCATGGCATCGTGCTGCGGTTCACGAACATCCTCGAGGTCGCAGGGGAAGCCGAGGCGCGCGTGAAGCAGCAGGCGCGCGGCACGCACGCCGACGAGATCGAGACGTCGATGATGCTCTACATCGCGCCCGAGCGCGTCGACATGTCGAAGGCGGTGAAGGACGACAGCGAGCGCGGCGTCGGCGGGCTCACGCGCGACCCGCGGGGCGCCGGCACCTACTCGGCGAGCGGCACCTGGGGCGACGCGACGCTCGCGACGCGGGAGAAGGGGCGCATCGTCGTCGAGGCGACGGTCGCCGGGATCCTCAGGGAGATCGAGACGCTGCGCGCGACCGCGGTGCCGTGAGCGCATGCGCCCACGGCACCGCGTGATCGCCGCGCGCCTCGCTCAGCTCGCGCGGATGTAGATCGCGCCGGCCTGCTGCGCGCGCAGTACCGCGAAGACGCCCGAAGGCTGGAGGATCACGCCCGGCACCATCATCGCGATCGCGCGCCTCCGCGCCTCATCGGCCGACACGCGCTCCTCCTGCTCGATGAGCGCGACGCAGTCGCGCAGCGCGAGGTCGCAGGCGAGCGCGATGCCGCCGCGCGCGAGGAACCGGTCGAGCGCGAACGCGTCGTAGTCCGCCGGGATCTCACCGCGCGTGGAGGAGAGCAGCGCCGGGTTGCGGTCGGTCGGCTCGAGCGTCGCCGGGTGCGTCACCTGCTTGCGACGCCCGATCCCATAGCGATCCCAGAACTCCTGCTGCATCGCAAGGACGATCGCGTTGTGTCGCAGCACCAGCGCGGTCGACATGTCGCGCGGCCGCGTGTTGAGGACGGCCTCGTACTGGCGCGACCAGATCGAGGCGCGCCAGACGCCATAGCCGCTCTCGACCTCGGGGACGTCGAACACCGTACGCACGGTGCCGGTGAGGCGCGAAGGCCAACGAGTATCCCACTCCTGTTTCGCCTGCGCGTCGACGGGCGCGAACTCGCGTGAGGGTGCGCCGCCCCTGGGCGTCGCCGCGTGTGCCGGCCCCGGCAGCGCGCCGAGGCCAAGGGAGAGACCGCCGAGCGCGGTGGCGCCGAGCGCGAGACGGTCGAGGAAGTCACGGCGCGTCGGCACGCGCGCCTCATGCGTCGGTGGATCGGATTGGTGCATCGGTGCTCCGGTCGTGGGTTCACCTAGCATGCGCAATCCGCGCGGGCACCACGACTACCTGGCCACGCGCTCCTCCACGAACACCGGCGCCATGAGTCCGGCCTTCGACCGTCCATGCGGGTCCTGACCCGCACGGATCTCGTTCACCATCTCGAGCGCGGTCCTCGTCGCCGGTGGGAGCGCCATGCTGCTCTGTCCGAGCGGCGTCACGCGCTTCCCCCATTTCACGAGCAGCGCGCAGTAGGTGAGCCCGCCGCCGAACGCGGGCATGAGGAGCCAACCGCCCGGCTTCACGCGCCCCGCCTCGAGCGCCTCGACGAGCGCGACCGGCACCGTCGCCGCGCTCATGTTGCCGTACTTCTGCACCGTCAGCATCACGCGCTCCATCGGGACGCCGGCGTGCTTCGCGACGGCCTCGATGATGCGGAGGTTCGCCTGGTGCGGCACGACGAGGTCGACGTCGTCGGCGGTGAGGCCGCGCGCCTTGAGCACCTGCACGCTCGCCTCGCTCATCGCCTTCACGGCGCGCTTGAAGATCGCCTGCCCGTCGAAGTCCCAGATCGTGTCGCCGAACGTGATGCCGTAACCGGAGTAGCCGCAGCCGAACCCACGGACGCGCAGCGTCTGGCGCGCCTCGGCGTCACATCCTAACACCGAGCCGACGAGCCCTTCCTCCTCCTCGCTCGCCTGCAGCACGACCGCGGCGGCGCCATCGCCGAAGAGCACGGCGACGTTGCGGTTACTCCAGTCCATGTACCGGCTGATGAGTTCGACGCCGATGACGACGGCGTTGCGCACCTGGCCCGTGCGGATCATCGCCGTCGCCGTCGCGAGGCCATAGCAGAAGCTCGTGCAGGCGGTGTTGAGGTCGATCGCCGCCGCCTTCGTGGCGCCGAGCGCGAGTTGCACGCCCGAGGCGCTGTTGGGGCAAAGCTCCTCGTTCGAGACGCCGCCGTAGATCACGAGGTCGAGGTCGGCGGCGTCGAGCCCGGCGCAGGCGAGCGCACGGCTCGCCGCGACGGTCGACATCTCGATGGCCGTGACGTGCGACACACGTCGCTCCTTCATGCCGGTGCGGGTGGAGATCCACTCATCCGACGTGTCGAGGAACGTCGAGAGGTCGTCGTTCGTGAGGACGGCGGGAGGCATGCAGGCCCCCCAACCGGTGATGGCGGCGTGGGTCATCCCCGAAGTCTACGGGGTTCAGGGGTCGGTGGCGACGGCCGATACTCGCTCTATGGATGCCCCGATCCCGATGACCGTCGTCAGCGCGATGTCGATCGCGATGTTCGCGTTCCACGCGTGCGCCACGATGCTGCTCTGGGGCGTCGCGCGCGCGCCGGGGTGGGAGCGCGTGCGCGTCATGATGGTCGTGACGTCGTCGGCGGCGCTGTACAGCCTCGTGAACGTCTTCGGCACGCTGCCGAGCGACCCGGTGTGGGGCATCGGTCTCTCGACGACGCTGAACCTCACCGTCGCGGCGATGCTCTCGTCGAGCCTGCTCTGGTTCACGTTCGCCGACGCGCGCGGGTCGTTCCGGTCGATGCCGCCGGCGATCCGCGTGCTCGCGCTCGCGCCGCTGGCGTTCGCGCTGCCGCTCACGATCACCGATCGCGTGGTCATGCCGAACGTCGTCGATCGCGTCGTCGTGCCGTCGCTCGGCATCGAGTTCGAGCAGGGACGGATGACGCCGCTCGGCACCGGCGTCGCCCTGCTCGTGCTGGCGTCATTCCTCGTGCTGCTGCTGCACCATGTGCGCCGCGCGTGGCGCGGCGAGCGCGGCGCGAAGGGCGTCGTCGCCGGCTACCTGGTGTTCGTCGCCTGTGCGATCGAGGAAGGCCTCGTGTCGATCGGCGCCCTCGACTTCATCTACCTCGCCGAGATCGGCTATCTCCTGCTCATCGCGCCGGTGACGATCGCGCTCTTCCAGCGCTTCACGCGCGACGCGCACCGCCTCGAGACGCTCTCCGGGCGTCTCGCGGACGAGGTCGAGATCGCGCTCGCCGAGCGCGACAGCGCGCGCGAGCAGCTCGCGGTGCAGGAGCGCATGGCCGCGCTCGGCCGCATCGCCGGTGGCATCGGGCACGAGGTGAACAACCCGCTCCAGTACCTCACGTTCAGCCTCGAGGAGATCCGCGAGGAGACGCGCGGCGTGCGGTCGGCGGCGCGCGATGAGGCGATCGAGAGCGCGTTCGACGCCATCGCGCGCATCAAGCGCATCGTCGAGGGGCTGCGCGCCTACTCGACGCCGCTGCGCGAGGCGCCGCGACTCGTGGACCTGCCCGACGTCGTGCGCGCCGCGCTGCGCGTCGCGCAGCCGCAGCTCTCGGGGATCCTCGTGCGGCCGATGCTCCTGCCGGTCGCGCCGGTCCGCGGCGACGAGGGGAAGCTCGTGCAGGCGGTCGTGAACGCCGTACTCAACGCGGCGCATGCGCTCCGGGCGAACCCGCCGACCACCGGGGGGACCATCACCGTGCGCGCGCATACGCTCGACTCGGGCGATCCCGAGATCGAGGTGCGCGACAACGGCCCGGGCTTCCCGCACGACCTGCTGCCGACGCTCGGCCAGCCGTTCGTGACGACGCGCGCGACCGAGGGCGGCTCCGGGCTCGGGCTGTTCGTCATCCGCGGCATCGTCGACGCGCACGGCGGCACGGTGCTGCTCGCGAACGATCCGGCCGGCGGCGCGATCCTGCGGATGCGGCTCCCCGCCGCGCGCGACGGCCGCGCGACGCCTCAGGGCACGACGGCCGTCGCTTCGATCTCGACGACCGCGCCCGACTCGACGAGCGCCGATACCTCGACCGCCGTCATCGATGGGTAGTGCGTGCCCATGACCTCGCGGTAGGCGACGCCGATCCCGAGACGCGCCGCGACATAGTCGGCGCGGCTCGTGACGTACCAGGTGAGGCGGACGATGTGCTCGACGCGCGCACCGTCGACGGCGAGGACCTCGACGATGTTGCGGAGCGCTTGGCGCGCTTGCGAGACGATGTCGGGGCCGACCAAGCGCCCCTCGCGGTCCCAGCCGATCTGTCCGGCGACGAAGATCGTGCGTCCGCTCGCGACGATGCCGTTCGCGTACCCGCGCGGGCGCGGCCATCCCTCGGGGTGCAGCACGCGGTGCGTCAACGGGCCTCCTTGAGTCGGAAGCGCTGGAGCTTCCCGGTGTCGGTCTTCGGCAGCGCGTCGACGAACTCGACGTGGCGCGGATACTTGTACGGTGCGATCGTCGCCTTCACGTGCTCCTGGATCGTGCGCGCCAAGCCATCGATCACCGTGACGCCGGGCTTGAGCACGACGAACGCCTTCACCGCCTGGCCGCGATCCTCATCGGGGACGCCGACGACGGCGCACTCGGCGACGGCTTCGTGCGACAGCACCGCCGCCTCGACCTCCGGCGCGCCGATGTTGTAACCGGCCGAGAGGATGAGGTCGTCGGTGCGCGCCTTGAAGAAGACGTAGCCGTCGGCGTCCATCGACGCCGCGTCGCCGGTCAGGTTCCAGCCGCCCTGCACGTACTCGCGCTGCCGGGGATCGGCGAGGTAGCGGCAGCCCGTCGGCCCCCGCACGGCGAGCCGGCCGACCTCGCCGGTCGGCAGCGGACGCAACTCGTCGTCGAGGATCGCGATCTCGTAGCCCGGCACCGCGCGGCCGATCGCGCCGGGCCGCACCTCCTTGCCGGCGGCGGCGATGAAGATGTGGATCATCTCCGTCGC
Organism: uncultured Gemmatimonadaceae bacterium; assembly: GCA_964428985.1. Taxonomy (GTDB): domain Bacteria; phylum Gemmatimonadota; class Gemmatimonadetes; order Gemmatimonadales; family Gemmatimonadaceae; genus Pseudogemmatithrix. The sequence continues at coordinate 19,829 of CAYSAR010000012.1, forward strand.
GCCGATGCCGTCGAGCATCTCGATGCCGGTCGTCTCGCGCCAGAGCGTACGCGTCGCATCGGGGAGCGCCTCGCCCGCGGAGACCGACGCCCGCAGCGAGGACGTATCGAAACGCGCGGGCTCCTTCCTCAGGCAGAGCGCCATCTGTCGATAGAACGTCGGCGCGGTGAAGCTCACCGTCGCGCGCGAACCGCGGATCATCTCGAGCAACGTCTCGGGTGTCGCCTTCTCGATCAGCACCGCCGCGCCGCGCGCCGCGAGCGGGAAGCAGAGCAGGCCCCCGAGCCCGAACGTGAACGCGAGCGGCGGCGTGCCGATGCAGCGGTCGTCCGGCGAGGTCTTGAGGACCTTCCGCGAGAAGGAGTCGCACATCGCCATGACGTCGCGATGGAAGTGCATGCACCCTTTCGGCACGCCGGTCGTCCCCGACGTGAACGCGATGAGACAGACGTCGTCGCTGCTCGTGTCGCAGCCGTGAAACGGCTCGCGATGCGCGAGCATGCGCGTCTCGAGCGCGGTCGCGGCGCCGGATCCCCAGAGCACGATGCGGTCGGTGCCGAGCCGGCGTGGCGAGGCGGCGGCGAGCAGCTCCTCCGACAACCGCGTGTCGCAGAGCGCGGCGTCGCAGCGCGCGCGCTCGGCGATGACGCCGAGCTCCTTCGCGCGCAGCAAGGGCATCGTCGACACGGCGACGAGGCCCGCTTTCACCGTCGCGAGCCACGCCGCCGCCATCCATCGGCCATTGAAGCCACGCAGCAGCACGCGGTTTCCCGGCACGAGCCCGAGGTCGCGCGTGAGCACGTGCGCGATCGCGTCGACTTGCGCACGGAGCTCGGCGTAGCTGACCTCCTGCCATGCGCCCGCCTGCTCGCCGGGCACGACGAGCGCCGGGCGCGCGCCGTGGCCTTCGTCGATCGCGCGGTCGAGCAGTTCGACCGCGGCGTTGAGTCGGGGCGGGTAGGCATAGTCCCCCTCGAGGCTCAGCACCGGCCACTCCTCCGCCGGCGGAAGCTGGGCGCGCGGCCAACCGTCCACATGCGCGCTCGAATGGAGTCCCTTCATCGCGGATCCTCGTTCACGGTGAAGCGGGTCGCGCGGCACGCAGCAGCTCGCGGCCGACCAGAAGTCGTTGCACCTCGGATGCGCCCTCGTAGATGCGCAGCGCGCGCACGTCGCGATAGAGCCGTTCGACGACGGCGCCGCGCTCGACGCCGCGCGCGCCATGGAGCTGGAGCGCCCGGTCGATGATGCGTTGCGCCTGCTCGGTCGCGGCGAGCTTCGCCATCGCGGCGACGGCCGTATGCCGCTCGTCGGGACTGCGGTCCCGCGCCCACGCGGCGCGATACGTGAGCAGGGCCGCGGCGTCGAGCTCGGTCGCCATGTCGCCGAGGATCGCCTGCGCGAGCGGCTGGTCGCCGAGCGTCGCGCCGAACATCGCGCGTTGCGACGCGAACGCGACCGCCTCGGCGAGGGCACGGCGTGCGAAGCCGAGCGCCGCGGCGGCGACCGAGGTGCGGAAGACGTCGAGCGTGCGCATCGCGAGCTTGAAGCCGGCGCCCTCGTCGCCCAAGCGGTGTGAGTCGGGGACGACGCAGCCATCGAAGCGTAGGGTCGCGAGTGGATGCGGTGAGATGAGGTCGATGCGCCGCTCGACGGTGAGTCCGCTCGATGAGGCGGGGACGAGGAACGCGGTGATGCCATTCGAGCCCGTGGAGCCCACGTCGCTGCGCGCGAAGACGCAGTAGAAGTCGGCGATGCCGCCGTTCGAGATCCACGCCTTCGCGCCGTCGAGGCGCCATCGGTCGCCGGTGCGCGTGGCCCGCGTCGCGATCGCGGCGGCGTCGCTGCCGGCGTCGGGTTCGGATAGCGCGAAGGCGGCGATCGCCGTGCCACCGGCGACTCGCGGGAGCCAGTCCGCCCGCAGGGCGTCGCTGCCGGCGAGCGTGAGCGCGCCCGAGCCGAGGCCTTGCATCGCGAACGCGAAGTCGGCGAGCGCGTCGTGCGCGGCCAGCCGTTCACGCAGGACGCAGAGCGCGCGGGAGTCGAGAGCGCCGCGCGCTCCGCCCCACGGATGCGGCACCGCGTGGCGCAGGAAGCCCGCCGCGCCGAGCTTGCGCACCCAGTCGCGACAGGCATCGTCGGCTGACGCGATGTCGCGCGGCTCCGTCGGCGCCGGCTCGGCGGCGAGCCACCGCGCGACCTCGGCGCCGATCGCGCGGTGGGTGTCGTCGAGGAACGGCCACGCGAGGTGGTCGCCGGCCGGTGACGAGCCGCGCGACATGCTCAGTTCCCCTCAAACGCCGGCGTGCGCTTCGCGGCGAACGCCTCGAACGCGCGCCGAAAGTCGCCGGTGCCCATGCAGAGTGCCTGCGCCTGCGCCTCCATCTCGAGCGCTTGTT
>CAYSAR010000013.1:0-18125 GCA_964428985.1 uncultured Gemmatimonadaceae bacterium
GGGTGGGCGCGTGGCGGGAGATGCGGGAGCTGCGGGCGCTGCGGCGGCCGGCGCGGCGGTCGCCCGCGCCGGTGCGCCCGGTGCGCCCGGTGTGCCCGGTGTGCCCGATGCCTCAGCGGCCGGTGCGCGGCCTTCGAGTCGCGCGAGACGGGCCTCGAGCTGGTCGAGGCGGGATTCGAGGCGACTCGTGGTCTGGCGCTCGCGCGTGAGATCCTCGTCCCGCTGCGTCCGCTTCCGTTGGAGGTCCCACGCGAATCCGCCGAGGAGACCGGCGAGTCCGAGGACGACGACGCCCTCCATCTCGAACATCGCGCCGCCGATCATCATGCCGGCGATCCAGCCAACGAATGCGGCCACTCGGGCTCCTTGCGCGCGCTACGGCGACGTGGGGGAGGAACGCGGGACGATTCCCAAGATGCGACCATGGAGACCGCCCCGCATCACTCAAGACGCCCGTGGCACCCCGCCGGTGACGCCGTTCAGCCCGGCGAACGACTCATCGGTTCGTTCGGCGTAGACGCATGTCGACGGTCAGAGCCGGCGGCGCACCCTCACGGATGAAGTGACCGACCTCGTGCCACTCGTCGCCGGTGATCGCGATCGTGTAGCGGACCCGCCCACCCGACACGGGGAAGCCCCAGGTGATGGTATCGCCCTTCACGTCGACGGCCGGCTCGATCGACATGCCGTCGACGAAGGTGCGCATGCGCACCTTGTCCGTCTCGGCGTCATACCACAGGGTGGCGAGCGCCTCGAAGACGATCTCGCCCTTGTCCGCCGCTTGCTGACTGCGGCCGGTGCCGCGAATGAGCAGAACGGTCTCGAACGAGTGCCACTCCACGCGCTCGTTCTGTGAGACGGTGAGCCATTGGTCGCGTCCGATCGACGCCCGCGCGTCGCCGTCCCAGGTGCCGACGAGCATCGCGTAGGGCGCGAGCGCAGCCTTCGCGCGCGCGATGTTCTTTGGCGCATCGGGGTGGCGTTGCCCAGAGGCGCTGGTGGACATGGTGAGCAGGGCGAAGGCGATGAGAACGGTCGCGCGCACGCGTGGGACTCCGATTGAGGGTCGCTCGAATCTGCGAGGCCGTCGCACCGCCCGCTTGTATCGTCGCGCCATCAGGGCGCGACGTCGTGGTGCTCGGTCGCGGCCAGCTGGCGCGCCGCCGCGGATGGCGCCAAGCCGGTGAGGGCGATGAACTCGCGCGTCAGGTGAGATTGGTCGACGTAGCCGGACTCGGCCGCGACGCGCGACCAGCCGCCGTGGCCGGCTCGCGCAAGATGTGCGGCGAGCGCCTCGCGAAGCCGGCGCACGCGCGCGAAGTCGCGCAGCGTGAGCCCCGTGACCTCGGGGAAGAGTCGCTGCAACTGCCGCAGGCTCGTGCCCGCCGCGCGCGCGACGACCGGCATCGGTGACTCGCCGCGTCCGGCGACGATCGCACGGATGGCGGCGCGCACGCGACGGTCGGGGGCCGCGACCGGATGCGTCGCGAGCCGCTCGCGGAGCCAGCGCTCGATCAACGGGAAGATCACGTTCGGGTCGTCCGACCGGGGCAACGCGCTCGCGAGCGATCCATACCGCTCGATGATCGTCGGCGGCGCGAGTCCCACGTGATCGCGCAGCGAACGTGCGGGGACGCCGAGCATCGCGTCAGTGCAATCCGGCCAGAAGCGGATGCCCCAGAGCCTCCCGCCCGCATGGACCGTCGGATGCATCGAGCGACTGCGTGCGCCGACGGCGACGACGAGCGCTGCCGCTCCGGGCAGCATGAGGATCGAGACGCTCGGCGCGCCGTCGGGCCAGACGGTGTAGCGCTCGCCCGGCGGGAGCGCCTCGTCTGACTGGAAGCTCCAGAGGTTCAGGACGTAATCCGCGAGATCGTCGGGCGGCTGCCGCTCGATGTAGCGGATCGGCGTCGCGCTCGTGTTGGTCGGCATGGTCAGGCGCTCAGCGCCGCGCGCGTCGCCTCGCCGAACGCGCGTGTCCGCTTCAGTTCCTTCGGATGCTTGCGGAACCAGGCGGCGACGAGCAGCACCTCGTCGACCTCGTGGCCCGGGACCTGGTTCGGCGCGCGTTCGATCGGTGCCAAGATCTCGGCGACGCGTGCATCGAGCGCGCGACGCTCGGCGACCGTGCGTGGCGCCGGGAACTCGGCGCGCACGCGTCCGCGACGGATGACGTACGTGCGATCCTCGCCGCCCTTGCCGGGGTCGGGAAGCGTGTACGTGAACGACAGCGACTCGAGCGCGAAGCGGATGCGTGCGAACTGCTCGCGCAGCGACTCGAGGCGCAGGATCTTGTCGCGCATGACGGCGGCGCGCTCGAAGTCGAGCGCGTCGCTCGACGCCTCCATCTGCGCGCGCAATGGGAGGAGCGGCGCGTCGTGGTGCCCTTCGAGGAACTCGCGCGCGGCGCGGAAGCGCGCCATGTACTCGTCCTCGCGCACCGCGGCGACGCAGGGGCCGAGGCACTTGCCGATCTCATGGCGGATGCAGCCCGGCGTGCGCGTCGGCAGGTCGAGCAGCTCCGGCTGGTCGGCGAAGTGGATCGGCTGGTCGAGTCGGCAATCGCGCAGGCCGAGCACGTCGTTCAGTTCGCGCAGCGCCTCCTCGAGTTGGAGCGCACCGCGGAAGGGGCCGTAGTAGGTCCCCGTCTCGTCGGTGCCGGCGCCGCGTACCACATGGAAGCGTGGCGCGGGTCCGCGCGAGACGCGCACGAACGCGTGATACCGCGCGTCGCGCTTCATCTGCACGTTGTACCGTGGCCGAAGCTGCTTGATGAGTCGCAGCTCGCGAAGCAGCGCGGCGAACTCGGTCGGCTGTGGTTCCCACTCGAGCGTCGCCGCCTCGCGCAGGATGCGCGCGCCCTTGTCGGCCGGATACTTCGCGCGGAAGTAGCTCAATAGACGCGTGCGCAGCGCCTTCGACTTGCCGACGTAGATGACCTCGCCGTCGGCAGTCGTCATGCGATAGGTGCCCGGCACGTCGCGGCAGAGGTCCTTCACCTGCGCGAGCATCGTGTCGATGCGGAGTTCGACATCGGCTGGGATGTCGGCCTTGCGGCGGCGTCGTCGGCGCGGGCTCATCGTGCGATCAACGCTGGCACGCGGGGCACCACACGGTCTGCCGGCCGTCGATCGCGTGCGAGCCGCGAAGCGTCGTGTCACAGCGAGAGCAGGGAAGGCCCGCGCGACCGTACGCCTCGAGCCTCGCCGCGAACCCGCCGCGCGCGCCGTACGCGTCGCGGAAGTCGCGGAACGTCGTGCCGCGCAGCGCGATCGACTCGGTGAGCGTCTCGCGCAGCGCGGCGAGCAACGCGGCACACTCGGCGCGCGACACGCGGAAACCCGCGCGCGAGGGGCGGATGCGCGCGCGCCAGAGCGACTCGTTCGCGTAGATGTTGCCGACGCCCGCCAAACGGCGCTGGTCCATCAGGATGCTCTTCACGGCCCGTCGCGACCCCCGAATGAGTCCCGAAAATCGCTCGGCGGTGAGGGTCGGGTCAAGCGGCTCGGGTCCCAGCGTGACATCCCGCGCCCGGAACGGGGCCTCATCCAGCAAGGCGACGGTGCCGCGCCGGCGCACGTCGTCGTCGCGCAGCGCGCGACCGTCCACGAGGTCGAGGCGCAGGCAGGTGTAGCCGCTGTCGGCCGCGTCGCCGGCCTCGCCGATGAGCAACGCGCCGGTGAAGCGGGGCGTCACGACGAGGCGCACGCCGCCGGAGACTGCGAGCACGATGCTCTTCGCGCGTCGCGTGATCGACATGAGCGACGCGCCCTCGAGCGCACGACACAGCGATGCGACGAGGTTTCGACCGTCACGCGATCGCGCGCCGCGCAGCACGTCGGGCCGGTGCACGATGACCGAACGAACGACGGCGCCGCGGAGGGCGCCGTCAAGGTCGCGTGCGATCGTCTCGGTCTCCGGGAGTTCAGGCACGTCGCGCTAAGTCCCGCCACCCGATGTCGGTGCGATACTGCCGACCCTCGAAGTGCACCTCGGCGGCGGTCGCCGCGCTCAGCGCACGCGCCGCCTCGAGCGTCGAGCCGAGCGCCGTGACCGCGACGACGCGCCCGCCCGCGGTCACGAGCGTCCCGTTCGCATCGCGCTTCGTGCCGGCGTGGAAGATCGTCACGTCGCGCGGCTCGCTCGGCAGCGTGATCGGGTCGCCCGAACGGACCTTGCCCGGATACCCGCCCGCCGCGACGACCGTCGTGACGGCGAAGCGCTTCTGCCACCCGAATGGCGAGAGGCTGCGAAGCGACGCCCCCTCGGCCACCGCCTGCAGCGGCACGAGGAGACTCGACGCCATGAGTGGCAGGATCGCCTGCGTCTCGGGGTCGCCGAAGCGGCAGTTGAACTCGACGACCTTGAGTCCGTCGGCGGTGAGCATGAGCCCGGCGTAGAGCAGGCCGGTGAATGCGCATCCCTGTTCGCGCATCGCGCGCAGCGTCGGCGTGAAGACGCGGTTCACCGCTTCGGTGACGATGCGCTGCGGCGCGATCGAGACCGGTGCGTACGCGCCCATGCCGCCGGTGTTCGGTCCAGTGTCCCCGTCATGGATGCGCTTGTGGTCCTGCGCGGCGATCATCGGGAGGACGTTGCTGCCGTCGGTGAGTGCGAAGAGCGAGAGCTCCTCGCCCTGCATGAACTCCTCGACGAGGACCTCGGCCCCCGCAGCGCCGAACGCCTTCTGCTCGAGCATCGCGTCGATCGCCTCGTGCGCCTCGGCGAGCGTCGTCGCGACGACGACGCCCTTTCCGGCGGCGATGCCCGAGGCCTTGATGACGACCGGCGCTCCGAGCCGCGTGGCCTCGGCGCGCGCGGCGGCAGCATCGGTGAACGTATGCGCGCGGGCCGTCGGCACGCCCGCGTCGAGCATGAGCTCCTTCGCGAAGCGCTTCGACGTCTCGATGCGCGCGGCGGCTTGCGTCGGGCCAAAGATCGCGAGGCCTTCGTCGCGGAAGCGATCGACGATGCCGAGCTCGAGCGGCGCCTCGGGCCCGACGACCGTCACGTCGACCCGTTCGTCGCGCGCGAGCCGGAGCAGGCCCTCGATGTCGGTCGCGGAGATCTCGAAGCACCGGCCGATCGCGGCGATGCCGGGATTCCCGGGTGCGGCGAGGAGCTCGCAAGACGGGTCATCGCGGCAGAGCTTCCAGGCGAGCGCGTGCTCGCGGCCTCCGCCGCCGACGACCAACACCTTCATCGGATGCCGCCCTTGAACGCGTCGGTGAAGGCGTCCTTCGCGCGGCCGAGCGAGTCGCTGACCCTGTCCATCGCGCTCTTTGCCTTGCCGGCGTAGTAGTTGCTCGCCTCCTTCACGTCGTCGCCGAGCCCTTGGCCTGGCTTCACGTCGGCCCGGCGCTTGTACTCGCCGGCGAGGACCTTCGCGTAGGCGCCGCTCTCGATCCAGCGCTGGACCTCGCCGGCGCGCACGGTGAAGAACGGATGCTCGCGGAAGACGGTGTTGAGCGCCTTGAGCACGCCGTCCCATGCATTGCCCTCGAGTTCATACTCGCGCGCCTGGGCCTTGAACGCCTCGAGGTCGAGCGTGTCACCGTACTCCTCGCCGCCGGCGAGCTTCATGAACGTCGTGAGGACGAGGTCGGGATCCTGCGCGTCGAGGAGCGCGGCGCGGTCGCACGAGAGTTCGCTCTTCCGATACCACTCGAGGATCGCCATCTGGAACGGCAGCAGCGCGACGCCGGCGAGGAAGGGCAGGTTGCCGATGCCGACGAGCATGATGATCTGCGCGATCGTGCGATAGGTGACATGCCCGCTCATCACATGGCCGAGCTCGTGCGAGAGCAGCACGCGCACCTCGTCGCGCGTGAGGTGCTCGAGCGAGGCCGAGTTGATGACGACGAAGGGATCGCCGAAGCCGACGGCGCCGGCGTTCATGTTCGGCGTCTCGGTCACGTAGAGCTGCGGACGCACCTGCGTCCAATCCATCGTGACGAGGATGTCGGTCCAGAGCTTGTCGAGCTCCGGACGTTGCGTCGGCCCGATGCGGACGGCGTTCGCGGTGAAGAGGTGCCGCACGCCGCGCTCCCCGAAGACGCTCGCGACCTTGTTCACGACTTGCTGGAACCCCGGGATCGCGCGCAGCGTGTTGAGCGCCGCGCGATCGGCGGGGTGCTCCCAGGTGAGCGGGGAGATGTCGGTGAGGATGGTGCGGGGCACGGGCGGCTCCGGGTCGAGGGATGCTGGTCCCTACGGTGGTACCGATCGGATGGTGACTGAAGTGCAACTGCCGTTAGAGCCCCTTGAAGGCGCTCTCAAGGTCCTCGACCAGGTCCTCCGCATCCTCCACCCCACAACTGAACCGCAGCAACCCGTCGGTGATGCCGATCTCGGCGCGGCGGGCGGGGTCGACCGACGCGTGCGTCATGCCGGCCGGTTGGCAGACGAGCGACTCGACGCCGCCGAGGGACTCGGCGAGCGTGAAGACGCGCACGCGCTCGACGACCTTCGCGGCGTTCGCCTTCGAGCCGGTCTCGACCGACACCATGCCACCGAAGCCGGTCATCTGCGAGAGCGCGAGCTTGTGCTGCGGGTGCGAGGGCAATCCCGGGTAGAACACGCGATCCTCACCGAGGCGCTGCGCGAGCCATGAGGCGATCGTGCGGCCGTTCGCGTCGTGCTGCCGCATGCGCAAGCCGAGCGTCTTCGTGCCGCGCAGCGTGAGCCACGCGTCCATCGGCCCTGGCACGGCGCCGGCGGAGTTCAGGATGAACTGGAGCCGCGCCGCGAGCTCGTCGTTGTTGAGAACGGCGATGCCGCCGACCAAGTCAGAGTGGCCGTTTAGGTACTTCGTGCTCGAGTGCCAGACGATGTTGGCGCCGAGCGCGAGCGGGTTCTGGAACGCCGGCGTCGCGAACGTGTTGTCGACGATGACGAGCGCACCCTGCTTCTTGCCGATCTCCACCGTCGCGCGGATGTCGGTGAGGTGCATGAGCGGGTTCGTCGGCGTCTCGATCATGATCGCGCGCGTGTTCGGCTTCATCGCGTCGGCGATGCGCTGCGGGTCGCGCGAGTCGACCCAAGAGAACGTCAGGCCGAAGTTCTGCAGCAGCTTGTCGAAGAGCCGGAACGTGCCGCCGTAGACGTTCGCACCGACGACGATGTGGTCGCCGCTCTTGAAGAGCTTCATGATGGAGTCGACGCACCCCATGCCCGACGAGAACGCGAAGCCGTGTTGGCCGCCCTCGAGCGCGGCGACGTTGCGTTCGAGGGCCTCGCGCGTGGGGTTCTTCCCGCGGGCGTACTCGTAGCCCTTGTTGATGCCGAGGCCTTCCTGCGCGTAGGTCGACGTCTGGACGATCGGCGGCATGATCGCGCCGGTCGTGGGGTCGGGGCGCTGCCCGGCATGGATCGCGCGCGTGGAGAAGCGCGGCTTGAGGTCTTCTGGGAAGATCTTCGTCATGGTCCCTGAATCTATCCCACTGAGGTGCGGGATGCGGGATGCGGGGAACCGCCCTCGGCGACTCGGCGTTGAAAGTCGTTCAGCGGACCTCGCATCCGCCGCCGCTCAGATCTTCTCGAGCGCCTCCTCCGCCGGCCCTCCGATCACGTCGCCCTCGACCGTGAATCGCGACCCGTGGCATGGGCAGTCCCAGGTGCGCTCGGCTTGGTTGAATCGCACAAGGCACCCCATGTGCGTGCACACGGCATCGACCATCTTGAGCTCGCCCTTGTCCGTGCGGTGGCAGGCGACGTGGCGACCCCCGAGCCGGATCACGCGGCCGTCACCGGGGGCGATGTCGTCGGCGGTCGCAGCGCGCGCCTGGCGGAGACGATCGGCCACCAGGTGATATGGATAGTCGAGATTCTCGCGCACGAGCGTGCCGAGTCCGCCGACGATCGTCTTTCGACCCGGATCGAGGATCTCCTGCCACGGATTCCGCTCGTCGAGTACCGCGTCGCGCGCCATGATGCCGGCGAGCGTGCCGAACGTGAGTCCGTTGCCGGCGAATCCCGTCGCGACGAACTGGCGCTCGGCGGTGAACCCGATGAAGGGGAGTCCGTCGTTCGTCTCGATCACTTGGCCTGACCAGCGTCGGTCGATCGTCGCTTCGGGGAGGATCCGGTGCAGCGCGCGCTCGACCTCCTGGAATCGCGCCTCGGTGTCCTCTTCCTTCCCCGTCTTGTGATCGGCCGCGCCGAAAATCGCGTAGCGGCCGTCCGGCGTCTCGTGCACGCGCAGGTAGTGGTAGGGGTCGGCGGTGTCGTTGTAGAGCCCGGGCGCGAGCGTGCCGCGCGGCATGCGCGCGCCGACGACGTATGTCGAGTAGGGATAGAGCTTCGTCTGGAAGAACGTCGCACCGAGCGTCGAGCGTAGGCCGACGAGCGGTACGTGCGTCGCGATGACGACGTGGCCGAACTCGAGCTCGTGACCGTTCACCGTTGCACGATGCGGATCCTCGGCGAACTCGGTCGCCTCGGCTTCCTCGCAGACCAGCGAGCCGTCGCCGTGCACGGCGCGAGCAAGGGCCGAGACGTACGCGAGCGGATGGAAGACCGCCTGGTCGGCGTACATCACGGCCGGGCGCGAGAGGACCGGTCCTCGCTCGACGTACCGCGCGGCGAAGCCGAGGTTGGTCGCCGCCTCCGCTTCCTTCCGAAGCTCGCTCGACTCGTCCTTCTCGCCGTCCATCGCGGCGAAGAGGAACCCTGGCACACGTCGGAACCCGCAGTCGATGCCGAGCGCCTCGACGTTCGATTCGATGAGATCGATCGCGATCTGCCCGCCGCGCCACGCTCGCTCGGCGGCGTCGCGTCCGAATCGGTCGATGAGCGTCGTCAGCGTCTCATCGGTGACGTAGGTGAGATGCGCCGACGTGTGCCCCGACTCGCCCGCGCCGATGCGCTGCTTCTCGACGACGACGACGCGTTTGCCGGCGCGCTTGAGCAGGAGTGCGGCGGTGAGTCCGGTGATGCCGGCGCCGACGATGAGGACGTCGGTCGAGCGCGGGAGTTGCGCGAGCGGGAAGCGCGGGACGTTGAGATCCTGCCAAAGCGGGATCGTCGGGGTGGCGAGGGTGGGCATGACTAATCGTACCCTCGACTGGGGGGCGGTTCCTGAACCACGGCTGGCGATTCGGGATACGGGGTCTGACGCGAGATGCGATGAGTGAGTCGAGAGGCGAGAGACGAGGCCGCGCATCCTTCCTCGTCTCTCGCCTCTCGACTCACTCATCGCAACTCGCGTCCGCCCCCGCATCCCGCTTCGGGGGTCTTCCCGCGTGGACCTCGCGCCCTGATCTTAGGCGCGCGTGTCGCGCGCGGTCAGCAGTTCCTCGAGAGCTGCGAGGCGAAGCTGGATCTCGTCGAACGTCGCGCGGCGCTGACGGAGGAAGAGGCCGATCGTGCTGAGCGTCCCGGCCAACACGGCGAGACCGATCGTCACGATGATCAGCGGCATGACCACGCCCGCGATCACACTGTAGCCGGCAGCGCCCGGCGTTCGAAGCAGCGATGCGAACTGCGACGCCTGCGCGATCGTCAGGACGATCCATCCGAGCAGCACCACGCCGATCACGACCCACGCCGAGATCGCGATCCGTCGGAGGGTGCGCTCCTGCGCACGGTCCTGCTCGATCCGGTCCAACAGTCGCGCAGTGGGACGGTCATGCTGTTCTGACATTGTCTCCTCCGGTAAGTAGTTGCCGCAGTCGTCGTTTCGCATAGTGCAGTCGCGCCCGCACGGTGCCGATCGGGCACCCGACCACCAGCGCGATTTGTTGGTAGCTCAAGTCGTCGCGATAGCGAAGCAGGAGCGCCTCGCGCTGCGGTGGCGGCAAGCCCGCGATCGCGTCGGCGATGCCGGGCGCGTCGAGCGTGATGTCATCGTCGGGCGGAGCCGCCGGCACGTCCTCGAATGCGACGTCGTCCATCAACTCGCGCTCGCGACGGAACCGCCGCAGCCAGTTCAGCGCACGGTGTCGCACCGTGCGGAAGAGCCAGACGCGGAACGCCCCCGGATCGTGCAGTTGCCGGATGCCGCGATAGACGGCGACCCACGCTTCCTGCTGCACGTCATCGGCGTCGTCGCCGACGAGGCCGCGTGCGTATGCGAGCGTGGAGGCGGCAAACTCCTCGAAGAGACGCGTGAACGCCGACTCGTCGCCGGCCTGACAGCGCAGGACGGTGAGGCACAACCGCAGTCGATCGGCGTCACTCGAGCCTGCCACGGCCACCTCGGCCCTCCGGGAGCGGGGAAGGTACGCCCGAAGGACACGCGCGACCGCAGGAAAAGTTCAATCGGCAGCTAGGGACCGTCAGCGGACGCCTGCCTCCTGCCCTCGGCCACCTGCGCTTCCCACCTGCAGTTCATCCCCGAATCGTGACGACCGCCGGTTGCTTGTACGCCGCGAGCCGTGGCTCGCACCAGGCCTTCACCGCCTGCTCAGTCACCGCGCCCCGCACCTCGAGCCCGATGTCGTTCTCGCGGAGCGGCTCGGGGATCGCGAACGCCCGCACCGCCTCGACGCCTGGCATCTCAGCGACGACGCGCTCGAGCTCGCGCGGATAGATGTTGAATCCGTTCCGCGTGAACATCGGCTTGAGCAGCCCCGCGAACGTGATCGAGCCATCGGCGTTCGTGACGCCGAGGTCGCCGGTGCGCAACCAGCCGTCGCGTACCTGCAGCCCGTCAGTCGCGCCGCCGACATAGCCCGGGAACACGGTCTCGCCGCGCACGCAGATCTCGCCGCGCTCGCCGATCGCGAGCTCGCCGTCCCCCTCGACGCGTCGCACGCTCACCTCGACGCCGGGCATCGCGGTGCCGAGCGTCCCGATGCGGTTCGGATGCGACATGCGGTTGACGATCGCGACCGGCGACGCCTCGGTCAGACCGTAGCCCTGGCGCAGGTCGATGCCGGTCGCATCGGCCCAACGCTCCTGAAGCTCAATGCCCAGCGGCGCGCCGCCGCAGAGGCAGAGACGCAGCACGTCGGAGCGGAGGGGCGTGCCGCGGCGCTCGATCGCCGCGAGCATCGCGTGGTACATCGCCGGCACGCCGACGACCTGCGTGATCGCCTCGCGTTCGATGAGGTCGACGGCACTGTGCGGATTGAACCGCGCCATCGTCGTCACGCGCGCGCCGGCAATGAGCGGTGCGAGTCCGGAGACGGTCAATCCGAAGAGGTGCGAGAACGGCAGCACCGCGAGCACATGGTCGTCGGCGACATCCTGCGCGGCATCGATGACCCGTCGTGCGTTCGCGAGCAAGTTGCGATGCGTGAGGATCGCGCCACGCGCACGACCCGCCATCGCCGACGTGTAGACCACGGCGCATTCCTCGTCGCGGCCAGGCGCGTCGGCGTCGCCCTCGAGCTCGAGGCCGAAGTGCGAGCCGAGATCGACGCGCGACGTCGTACCATCGGCGGCGACGACGGTCGCGTGCGACGGTGCATCGTCGAGCAGGACATGCGTCGTCCGCGCGGGAAGTCTCGCGGCGAGCGAGCCGATCGTGAACACGGCGCCGCCCTCCGCATCCGCGAGCTGCTGCGCGATCTCGGCCGGCGCGGCAAGCGGGTTCACGAGCACGGCGCCGCGCCCGTCGCTCGCCGCCAGCGCGACGAGGAACGCAGGCGACGTCGGCAACAGGATCGCCGCTCGCTTCCCCGCGAGCGCGCGGACGAGCGCCGGGCTGCGCTGCAGCAGCGTGAAGCCGGCGGCGACCAAGCGAGCGCTCTCCAGGCCGTCGATGGTGCCTTGCGCGGCGGCGGTTCGGAGGGGGACGAGATCGGTCAACTAATTGGGGGGGGGCAGAGGGCAGGTGGCAGGTAGCAGGGCACGGCGATGCAGGGACTCTAAGGCGAACGCATCACGCAACACAACCGAGGATCGATCTGCCTCCTGCCCTCTGCCACCTGCCACCTACAAGACCTATCTTCAGGCCGATGACCGACCCCCGCCTCATGATCAGCGTCTCCGGCATCCGGGGACGCGTCGGCTTCGGCCTGACGCCAGAGATCGTCGCGCGATACGCCGCTGCATTCGGGGCATGGGCCATCGGACGAGGCAAGTCGCGATCGGTCGTGCTCGGCCGCGACAGTCGCGTGACCGGTCCGCTCTTCCATACGGTCACGCGGTCGGCGCTCGAGAGCGTCGGCGCGGACGTCATCGACCTCGGTCTCACGACGACACCGACGCTCCAGCTCGCCGTCGAGCACCATCACGCCGCCGGCGGTCTCGGCATCACCGCGAGCCACAACCCGATCGAGTGGAACGCGCTCAAGTTCATCGGCCCTGACGGCCTGTTCCTGAGCGCGCAGCAGGGCGCCGAGATGCGCGCGCTCGTCGAACAAGGCATCCCGTACGCGACGTACGACCGCCTCGGCGAGGTGCGCTTCGACGCCGACGCCATCGCGCGGCACGTGGACGCCGTCCTCGCCCTCCCTTTCATAGATGTGGCGGGGATCCGGGCGAGGGGGTTCAACGTCGCGTATGACGCCTGCCGCGGCGCCGGTGGCGCCGTGATCCCGAAGCTCCTCGAGCTCCTCGGCTGCACGGTGCACGCGATCGAGCTCGATGCCGACGGTCGCTTCCCGCGCCCGCCGGAGCCGGTGGCCGAGAACCTCGGCGCGCTCGAGGCGCTCGTGAAGCGGACCGGCGCGGAGGTCGGGTTCGCGACCGACCCCGATGTGGACCGGCTCGCGCTCGTCGCCGACGGTGGCAAGGCGATCGGCGAGGACTACACGCTCGCGTTCGCGACACGTGTCGTGCTGCGACACCGGAAGGGTGCGGTTGTCACGAACCTGTCGACGAGCCGCATCGTTGACGACATGGCGGCCGAACACGGGGCGCGCGTGACTCGCGCGCCGGTCGGCGAGGTGAACGTCGCGCTCCGCATGCGCGCCGAGGGTGCGGTGATCGGCGGAGAGGGCAACGGCGGTGTGATCCTGCCTGAGCTCCACCTCGGCCGCGACGCCCCGTTGGGTGTGGCACTGGTGTTGCAGATGATGCACGAGGATGGGGAGGCGCTGTCACGGGTCGTCGACCGGTTCCCGCGCTATTCCATCATCAAGGACAAGCTGGACCGGCCGTCGAAGCCGCTCGACGCGGTGTACGCCGCGCTGACGAAGGCATTCCCGGACGCCGAGGCGGATACGCAGGATGGGCTTCGTCTCGGATGGGCGGACCGCTGGGTGCACGTCCGGCCGAGCGGCACCGAGCCGATCGTCCGGGTGATCGCCGAGGCGCCGACGAAGGGGGCCGCGCAGGCGTTGGTGGACGAGAGTCGGGCGCTGCTCGCGAAGCTCGCGTAGGGCGGCGTAAGACAGGTCGGTGTCCGGCGTCACAGCGTGACACCCGGCAGTCGCACCAAGGTGTTGCGGTCGCAGGGCAACCGAAGTCACGGGGTTGGCGATCGTCGGGGGAAAACAGTACCCCACATCTTCCAACTCCCCTCTCCCATCACCCCATGTGCGGGATCGTAGGTTACATCGGGCCGAAGCAGGCCACGCCCCTCCTCATCGAAGGTTTGAAGCGCCTCGAGTACCGAGGCTATGACTCCGCCGGCGTCGCGGTGTTCGACGGCGAGACCCTGGAGACCCGCCGGGCGGCGGGGAAGATCGCGAAACTGGAAGGCGCGCTGACCGCGGACCCGGTGACGGGGAAGGTCGGCATCGCGCATACGCGCTGGGCGACGCATGGCCCGCCGACGGAGCGCAACGCGCACCCGCACCTGAGCACCGACGAGTCGGTCGCCGTGGTGCATAACGGCATCATCGAGAATGCGAACGTGCTGCGGTCGCAGCTCGCCGAACTCGGGCACACGTTCCGCTCCGATACCGATACCGAGGTCATCGCGCACCTCGTGCAGGAGCTCTTCGAGGGTTCGCTCGAGGAGGCGGTGACCGGGGCGTTGCGCAAGGTCGAGGGCACCTTCGGCATCGCGGTCGTCTCGAGCAAGGACCCGCAGAAGATCGTCGCCGCGCGCAAGGGCAGTCCGCTCCTCATCGGCGTCGGCGAGGGCGAGTACTTCCTCGCGAGCGACGCGTCGGCGATCCTGGCGCACACGCGTCAAGTCGTCTACCTCGACGACGGCGACCTCGCGGTGCTGACGCCTGACGGCTACACGGTGATGGACGCCGACGCGGTCCCGCTGCGCCGGTCGGTGGAGCGCATCGAGTGGGACCTCGCGGCGATCGAGCGCGGCGGGTTCCCGCACTTCATGCTCAAGGAGATCTTCGAGCAACCGCAGACGGTCGAGAACACGATGCGCGGGCGGCTCATCCTCGACGACGGCACGTCGAAGCTCGGCGGCATCAACATGACGCACGACGAGCTCATGAACATCGACCAGGTCATCATCACCGCCTGCGGCACGAGCTGGCACTCGGCGCTCATCGGCGAGATGATGATCGAGGACTTCGCGCGCATCCCGACCGAGGTCGAGTACGCGTCGGAGTTCCGGTACCGCAACGCGATCGTGACGCCGCGGACGCTCTGCATCGTGATTTCGCAGTCGGGGGAGACGGCGGACACGCTCGCCGCGATGCGCGAGGCGAAGCGGCGCGGGGCGCGCACGCTCGGACTCGTGAACGTGGTGGGGTCGACGATCGCCCGCGAGGACGATGGCGGCATTTACCTGCACGCCGGTCCGGAGATCGGCGTCGCGTCGACGAAGGCGTTCACGAGCCAGGTCGTCGCGCTCGCGCTGTTCGCGCTCAAGCTCGGTCGCAAGCGGACGCTCTCGGTGATGCGCGGGCGGGAGGTGGCACAGGCGCTCGCCGCGCTGCCGGCGCAGATCCAGCAGATTCTCGATCGCGCGAGCGAGGTCGAGGCGATCGCCGAACAGTACAAGGACGCGAGCAACTTCCTCTATCTTGGGCGCGGCTACAACTTCCCGGCGGCGCTCGAGGGCGCGCTCAAGCTCAAGGAGATCAGCTACATCCACGCCGAGGGCTACCCGGCCGCGGAGATGAAGCACGGGCCGATCGCGCTCATCGACGAGTCGATGCCGGTCGTGTTCGTCGCGCCGCACGACGCGGTGTTCGACAAGGTCGTGTCGAACATCCAGGAGGTGCGCGCGCGGCATGGCAAGACGATCGTGATCACGAGTCGCGATGAGCCGGCGCTCGCGGGGCTGGTGGACCACGAGATCCGGATCCCCGAGACGATCGACATGCTGACGCCGGTGCTGGCCAGCATCCCGCTCCAGCTGCTCGCGTACTACATCGCGGTGAAGCGGGGGGCGAACGTCGATCAGCCGCGCAACCTCGCGAAGAGCGTCACGGTGGAGTAAGGCTCGGCTTCACCGCAGGGGCGCCGAGTGGCGAACCCCACGCCGCATCACGCTCGCGGAGCCTCGAGCAGATCCCGAGCGTAGGTCACCGCGTCGTCGAGCGCGACGAAGACGGAGTCGTCGCCGAGCACGTCCATGAGGTCGCCGCGCCGCATCGCGTCGAGGGGCTGCGGCGGGACCTCGGCCAGCAGCACGCGGATGCCGTCGGCCTTGGAACGCTCGACGAACTGCCGGAGCGCGCGAAGGCCGCTCGAGTCCATCGCCGGCACGGCGCGCAGGCGGAGCACGAGCACCTTCGGCTTCCCCGCGAGCTGCGCCATGCGGTCGCGGAACGTCGCCGCCGCGCCGAAGAAGAGCGCGCCGGTCACCTCGTAGACCTGCACCGCCGCCGGCAGCGAGTCGGTGATGCGCATCTGCGGGTCGTCGAGCGGCGTATCGAGTTCCGCGTCCGGACCGAGGCCCGCCGCGACGAGCCGCACATCGGACGACTCGGCCATCTGTCGCGTGAAGAGGAACGACGCCAGCACGACGCCGACGCCGATCGCGACCGTTAGGTCGACGAGCACCGTCAGCGTGAACGTGAGGAGCAGCACGACGACGTCGCTCCGCGGGCCGCGCAATTCGGACCGGAAGACGCGCCACTCGCTCATGTGGTAGGCGACGACGAGCAGGATCGCCGCCAGCGTCGCGAGCGGGATCATCGTCGCCCAACGGCCGGCGAAGAGCGTGATGACGAGCAGGACGAACGCGTGCATGATGCCGGCGACCGGTGTGCGGCCGCCGTTGCGCACGTTCGTCGCGGTGCGGGCGATCGCGCCCGTCGCCGGGATGCCGCCGACGAGCGACGAGCCGATGTTCGCCACGCCCTGCGCAAGCAACTCCATGTTCGACCGATGTCGGCCCCCGATCATGCCGTCGGCGACGACCGCGGACAGCAGTGACTCGACCGCGGCGAGCATCGCGATCGTCACCGCCGGCCCGACGAGCGACATCACCTGCGTGAAGGTGAGCGCCGGCAGGCGCACGTCGGGGAACGACGACGCGATCGCGCCGAAGCGCGTGCCGATCGTCGCGACCTCGAGCTCGAGCGCCTGCACGAGCAACGTCGTCACGATCAGCGCGACGAAGGGTCCGGGCACCCGCTTGTTGAACTTCGGCCATCCGAGGATGATCGTGAGCGCGAGCGCGCCAATGAGCACCGTCGTCGGATCGACGGTGGCGATGTGCTCGGCGAACGCCGCCCACTTCTCGACGAACTCGGCGGGCACGTCGCCCATGCGGAGGCCGAGGAAGTCCTTCACCTGCGTGCTCGCGATGATCACCGCGATGCCGGTCGTGAAACCGATCACGAGCGGATGGGGGATGAACTTGATCGCGACGCCAAGCCGCATGACGCCCATCGCGACGAGTATGATCCCCGCCATGAGCGTCGCGACGAGGAGCCCGTCGACGCCGTGCCGCTGCACGATGCCGTAGACGATGACGACGAACGCACCGGTCGGGCCGCCGATCTGCACGCGCGACCCGCCGAGCGCCGAGATCAGGAAGCCGGCGACGATCGCCGTCCAGAGCCCGCGGTCGGGCGTGACGCCGCTCGCGATGGCGAACGCGATCGCGAGCGGCAGCGCGACGATGCCCACGATGAGGCCCGCGACCAGGTCGGAAGCGAGCTGGTCACGCGTGTAGTCCTTCATCGTCGTCACGAGCTTCGGGACGAGCACGGTCGGGTCCGGTGGGAGGACGCGTGGAATGTAAACGGGTGGGCCATGGGGTGACGCCGGCGGCTCGCTGACGCACATTCAGTGTCATGCGCCCCCTGATCATCGCCCTCCTCGCCCCGACGTTGCTGGTTGCGCAGCAGCGTCCCGCCGCCTCACGCACCGCCGCCCCGGCCCCCGCCTCGACCGCCGAGCGCTTCGAGCGCGCGACGATGGCGTGGGATGCCGGTGCCTACGACACGGCACTCGACCAGCTGCGGCAGGTGCTCACCGCGCCCGACGCCGCCGAGTTCTCCGACCGGGTCGCCGAGCTCACCGGTGAGATCTGGCGGACGACCGAGGTCGCGAAGGACGCCCGGGCGCCGATCTGGTCGCCGGATGGGGGTCACCTCGCGTACGCGACCGGCATGGGTCAGGCGCAGCGGTTGACGGTCGTTCGTGCCACGACGGGCTTCCCGAGGGTCTTCGAGGCGCCGGGCGTGTCGCCGAGCTTCTCGGCCGATGGGCGCGTGGTCGCGTGGCTGGCATCGGACGGCAGTCGGCCCGTCGTCGCTTGGCGCCGGCTCGACGGCGGTGCCACGCAGCAGGTGCCGATCGACGCGCCCACGGCGACGGCGCTCACGCTGCTCCCGGGATCGAACGTGACCGCGGCCGTGATCGCCGGCGCGTCGGGCGATTCGACCGCGACGCTGCGCGTGCGGCAGCTCGGTGGCGGCGATGCGAGCTGGCGGTCGATCGCGGTGACCGGCGGACAACCCATCGGCATCGAGCGCTCGAACGACGGTCGGCGCGTGGTCGTGCGGCTCGGAGCGCGCAGCCCGTTCGCGCGCGCGATCCCCGGGTTCCAGCAGGCGTCGTCCGCGATGGCGTTCGCGGAGCTCCGCGATGGACGGCTCGGCGAGCGCATCGAGGGCATCCTGCCGACGTTCTCTGCCGATGGCAGCACGCTTGCCTGGATCGAGCAAGCCGGTGGGGAGCGGCGCATCCGCGTCCGGCGAGGCGACGGCGCTCCGGTCACCGCGCTCGCACTCGCGTCGGCTGCCCAGCCATTCGCGCTCTCGCCTGACGGCGCGCGTCTCGCGGTGCCGATGATGGTGCGCGAGGATTGGGAGATCTTCGTCGCGCCGACGGATGGCTCCGGCCCCGCGACG
>CAYSAR010000013.1:18135-22144 GCA_964428985.1 uncultured Gemmatimonadaceae bacterium
GCGTGAGATCCAGCACGACCTCTTCCCTCAGTTCCTCGCTCCGACGCGGCTGCTCGCGGTTATGGGCGAGGGGCGGCATCGCCGTTCGTACCTCTACGACGTCGAGACGGGCGTGCGCACGCGGCTCTTCCACAACAACTCGGTGCGCACGGTCGCGCCGGAGTACGAGTGGGCCGTGTCGCCGGATGGCTCGAAGGTCGCGATCGTCTCCGAGCGCGACGGCGACACGGTGACGCCGCATCGCCACCTCTATCTGATGGACCTCGGCGCGAAGGTCTCGCGCGAGGCGCTCATCGCGCGCGTCGATTCGAACCTCGCCGCCGAGCGCGCGTTGCGCGCGGCAGGGGAGCGCATGTTCGCCCCGATCGCCGACCAGGTCCGTGCCGTGGTCGATGAGGTCAGCACCTCGCGGATCTACGGCTACCAGAAGGACCTCTTCGCCTTCGACTCGAAGCACATCACCCAGCCGGGCAACTGGAAGGCGACCGAGTACCTGCTCGCGACGTACCGCAGCTTCGGCCTCGACGCGCGGCTGCAGCGCTTCTCGACCGTTGCCGGTCGCGAGATCGAGGTCGCCAACGTCATCGCGACGATCCCCGGGACGGTGAACCCCGAACTCGTCTACGTCGTGGGCGCGCACTTCGACTCGCGCGCCGAGGGTCCGGGCGCCGATGACAACACGTCGGGGACCTCGATGATCCTCGAGGCGGCGCGCGTGCTCGCGAAGCGCCCGCTGCCGGCGACGGTGATGTTCGTCGCGTTCACCGGCGAGGAGTCCGGCCTCCGCGGCGCCCGGGAGTTCGGCCGTCGCATGAAGGATTCGATCCACGTCGTCGGCGCGCTCAACAACGACATGATGGGGTTCGCGAACGACTTCCGGCTCGACAACACGATCCGCTACAGCAATGCCGGCCTGCGCGACGTCCAGCACGCGGCGGCGATCCACTTCACGAAGCTGATCACCTACGACGCGTTCTACTACAAGAGCACCGACGCGCACGCGCTCTACGACGCGTGGGGTGACATCGTCGCCGGCATCGGGTCGTACCCGATCCTCGGCAACCCGCATTACCACCAGCCGCACGACGTGCTCGAGACGATCAACCACCAACTGCTGACCGAGGTGTCGAAGACGACGGTCGCGACGATCATGCTCATGGCGTCGAGTCCGTCGCGCCTGACGCAGCTCGCGGCGAGCGGCACGACGGCGACGTGGGCGCCGGCGGTGGAGAAGGGCGTGACGCGGTATCTCGTGCGTTGGGGGCCGGCCGAGGATCCGATGCGCCACACGGCCACCGTGACGACGCCGCGCGCGACGCTCGCCGGCGCGCGGCCGGGGTGGAAGGTCGCGGTCAAGGCGGTGAACGAGCGCGGTCTCGAGGGCTGGGACTGGGCGCGCGCTGACGTGCGGTAGGTGACGACCTGCCTATCGCTTCTTGGTCGGCGCGCGCACCCGCGCGCGCCGACCACCGCCGCGGCGCAGCGGCGGGGTCGGCTGGCGATCGAGTCGCTTCGCGACCCACTCCATGAGCTGGTCCGAGGCGCGCGTCCGACCGTTCGCGAGCAGGACCTTCGCGAGGCCGACGCGGGCGACGATCCCCCGCCACTCGTCGCGTATCGTGGCGGCCGTGGCCGCGGCGCGGTGGTATTCGAGCTCCGCCCACTGGTACTCGCCGATCGCGCGATGACAGAATCCTCGCCGGATCCGCGCATCGATGAGGATCGGGTCGTCCATCGTCCCATGGCGCGTCACCACGCCGAAGCACTCGCCGGCCGCCTCGAACGCTCCCGCGGCCTCGAAGGCCTCCCCCAGCTGATAGGCACGACGAAGGAAGGGCTGGGCATCGGGATCACGCAGCATCAGGATGCCGCGGAGGACATAGCGGAGCGGTTCTGCGACCGCCGGCGTCGAGACGCGTCTCACGGCGGCCGCGGCGGCGGCGTACGCCCGCCCCTTCGGCGCCGCGAGGAGCGCTCCGAGCGCGAGCCACTGCTCGAGCAACCGAAGCGAGAGGAAGGCGGCCTTGGCCTCTTCCCGCTCCCGCGCCGTCGGAGCGGACTCCATGCGTTCCAGCAATCCCACGAGACGCAGCGCGGTCTTGGGACCGCGAGGACGACGAATCGGCACTGGCGTGGAGGTTCGCGTGAGAAGGTGAATGCAATTATCGCGAATGGGGGCGCGCGGTGAGAACCCTCCTGCAGCGCGTCTCGCGGGCCGAGGTGCGCGTGGGCGACCGCGTGACCGGGCGGATCGGCCGCGGTTTCTGTCTGCTCGTCGGCTTCACCGACGGCGACGGCGAGGAACAGGTCCGCTGGATGGCCGACAAGATCGCTGGGCTCCGCCTCTTCGCTGACACCGAGGGGAAGATGAACCTCGGCATCGAGGAGGTCGGCGGCGCGGTGCTCGTCGTGAGCCAGTTCACGCTCTATGGCGACGCGGCGAAGGGGCGTCGACCGAGCTTCGTCGCGGCGGCGCGGCCTGCGGTCGCGACACCGCTGTACGAGCGGTTCGTCACCGCGCTGCGCGAGCAGGGGCTCCGCGTGGAGACGGGGGAGTTCGGCGCGATGATGGAGGTCGAACTCGTGAACGACGGACCGGTCACGCTGTGGCTCGAGCGATGAACGCCCCGCTGGCGCCCCGCGTGATCCTGGCGTCGCAGTCGCCGCGGCGGCGCGAGCTGCTCACGCTCATCGGCATCGCGCACGAGGTGCGGCCGGCCGATATCGACGAGACGTGGATGCCGGGCGAGGAGCCGGTGCCGCATGCCGAGCGCCTCGCGCGCGAGAAGGCGCACGTGCTCGCGATGCACGACGGGAACGCGATCGTCATCGCGGCCGATACGATCGTCGTGCTCGACGGCGAGCTCCTCGGCAAGCCGCGCGACGCCGCCGATGCGCGCGCGGCGCTGACGCGGTTGAGCGGGCGGACGCACACCGTGTACACGGCGATCGCGGTCGCGCGCGGCGGACGCACCGTCAGCGCGGTCGAGCGCGTCGCGGTCACGTTCCGCGAGCTCGCCGCCGACGAGATCGATGCCTACGTCGCGACGCGCGAACCGATGGACAAGGCGGGGTCGTACGGCATCCAGGGGTACGGCGCGACGATCGTCGAGCGGATCGACGGGGACTACTTCAGCGTGATGGGACTCGGGTTGCGGCGGCTCGTCGCGTTGCTCGACGCGCTCGGGATCGCCTACGTCCCGGGGAAAGGACTCTGGGGCTAGGAAGAGGCCCGGCGATACGAGTCGCGGGGAGTGGTGCAGGGTGCACGGTGCGAGGAAGCCACCCCTCACACCTCCCACCTCACACCTTGAGTCAGTGCGCATCCTCCTGCGGCAGCACGTGCGGCTGCTTCCGGGCCACGGGCTTCGGCTTGTACATCGGACTCGCGTTCATCGTGCGCCAGAGGCAGAACACGAACGCGAGGGCGGCGAAGGCCGAGAGCGACCCGCCGATGCCGAGCGTCCACGCGGCGGGGCGCACCGCACCGTTGATGCGCGCGACGAAGCCGGTGACCATGAGCGCGAGCCCGAGCTGCGCGAGCCAGAACTGCGCCGCGGCGAGCCGGCGGTGGACGAGCGGGTGTCCGAAGAAGCGCGGGATCACGTGCAGCGCGACGCCGTAGATCATCTGCGTGACGAAACCGAGCAGCGCCATGTGCATGTGCGCCGTCCGGTAGACGGTCAGCATCGGGTCGAGCGCCATCGCGACGGCGAGGAGCACGGTCAGTGCGAGCCAGACGAGGCTGCCCTTGAGGAACCACGTGACGAACCAGTCGATCATATGACGTTCCTGCCCGGGCGCGGCTCAGGCGATCATGAGTTCGGTGATCGCGCGCCGGCGGCGCACGAGGTCGGCGAGCGTGTAGCGGTCGAGCACGTCGAAGAACGCGTCCAGCGCGGCGCCGAGCGCTGGCGCGAGCGCGCAGGCCGGCGCGATCGGGCACCCGTTCCGGATCGGGTCGAAGCACTCGACGAGCTCGAGGTTGTCCTCGGTCGCGCGCACGACG
>CAYSAR010000014.1:0-20388 GCA_964428985.1 uncultured Gemmatimonadaceae bacterium
AGCACGTGCTCGCGCCGTGCACGCGCGTCGGCCTCGAACGCCATCGCGACGTCGGCGAGCCGCGAGGCCGCGCACACCGGCGCCCCGACGACGACGCGCCAGCGCTTGAACGGCGCGAACCCGACGACCGCATCGCCCTCATCGCTGAACCAGTGCTCGATCCCGGGATTCAGCACCTGGTACGCGACCGCGTTCCAGCCGTGCGTGAGCACGAGCGCGCGGGCGTCCGTCCGCCGCAACGGTTGACTCACGCGGTCCATCGGGCGGTCAGCGCGCGCCGGTCGCCTTGCGCACCGCCGGCGCGACGACGGTGCCGAGCAGCTCGCTCGCGCGCAGCATCTCGTCGTGCGGCATCGTGCCCACGCCGAAATGGAGCAACGCGCGTTGGTGACCGAACAGTTCGTGCTCCCAGAGGAGCTTGTCGATCACGCGCTGCGGGTCCCCGATGAACAGCGCACCGTGCGGTGAGATCTCGGCGTCGAACTGCCGACGCGTCGGCGGCGGCCATCCGCGCTCGCGTCCGATGCGTCCCATGACGTCGAGGTACGGTGGGAACGCGAGGTCCGCCGCGACGCGCGCGTCGTCGGCCAGGAAGCCATGCGAGTTGATGCTGACCGGCAACGACGCGGCATCGTGCCCCGCCTTCGTCGCCGCCTCGCGATACAGCTCAACGAACGGCACGAACCGCTCCGGCGAGCCGCCGATGATCGCCAGCGCCATCGGCAGCCCGAGCGTCGCCGCGCGCACAACGGACTGCGGCGTGCCGCCCACGGCGATCCACACCGGCAGGGGATCCTGCACCGGTCGCGGATAGACCGGCTGGTCGCTCAGCGCCGCGCGATGGCGTCCGCTCCACGTGACGCGCTCCTTCGATCGGATCGCGAGCAGCAGCTCGAGCTTCTCGCTGAAGAGCGAGTCGTACTCGCGCAGGTCGTATCCGAAGAGCGGGAACGACTCGATGAAGGACCCGCGTCCCGCCATCACCTCGGCGCGGCCGCCGGAGATGAGGTCGAGCATCGCGAACTCCTGGAACACGCGCACCGGATCGTCGGAGCTCAGCACCGTCACCGCGCTCGTGAGGCGGATGCGCTTCGTGCGCGCGGCGATTGCGGCGAGCAGCACCGCCGGCGTCGACGCGAGATAGTCCGGCCGGTGGTGCTCCCCGACGCCGAACACGTCGAGCCCGACCTCGTCGGCGAGCGCCGCCTCCTCGAGCAGATACGCGATGCGCGTCGGCGGCGCGATCACGTCGCCGGTGCGCGGGTCCGCCGTCGCCTCGACGAACGAGTAGAGCCCGATCTCCATGCTCATCGCGCGTGCTTGTGCATGAGGTCGACGAGCTCATCGTACATGAGCTCGGCCTCGGCCTCGCCGGCGCGGATCGCGCTCGCGGCGCAGTGCTTGAGATGGTTGCGCATGAGCTCGCGCGTCACGCCGCGCAGGGCCTCCTGCACCGACGAGACCTGCGTCAGGATGTCGGCGCAATAGCGGTCTTCCTCGATCATGCGCTGGAGCCCGCGCACCTGGCCCTCGACGCGGCGCAGCCGGTTCAGGTTGCGCTCCTTCACGCCGGGGTCGACCGCGACCGCCTTGCGCCCCTTCCCCGTCCCCTCGTGCGCCGCGCAATGGCACGCCGCCGTCGTCGTCATCGCCTTCGCCATGGATGCCCTCAGTGGATGGTCGCGCGGCGCAGCCGCAGCGAGTTCGTCACGACGCTGACCGAACTGAACGCCATCGCGCCGGCCGCGATCGCCGGACTCAGCATCAGGCCCGAGACGGGATACAGCACGCCCGCCGCGATCGGGATGCCGATCACGTTGTAGATGAACGCCCAGAACAGGTTCTGCTTCATCGTGCGCATCGTGCGGCGCGAGAGCTCGACCGCTTGCGCCGCCGCGCTGAGGTCACCGCGCATGAGCACGACGTCCGCCGCCTCGGCCGCGACGTCGGTGCCGGTGCCGACCGCCATGCCGATGTCGGCCTGCGCGAGCGCCGGCGCGTCGTTGATGCCATCGCCGACCATCGCGACGACGTGGCCGTCGCCTTGGAGCCGCTTCACCTCGGCGACCTTGCCGTCGGGCAGCACGCCGGCGACGACGCGGTCTATCCCGGCCTCACGCGCGATCGCCTGCGCGGTGCGCTCGTTGTCGCCGGTGAGCATCACGACGTCGAGCCCCATCGCGCGCATGCGCGCGATCGCCGCGCGCGACGTCGGCTTGATCGGGTCCGCGACCGCGATGAGACCCGCGAGCGCGCCATCGGCGGCGACGTACATCGGCGTGCGGCCGAGCGCGGCGAGCCGTGCCGCGTCGCCCTCGAGGGGCGCGACGTCGATGCCCCAGTCACCCATCAACGTCGCGTTGCCGATCGCGACCGCCGTGCCGTCGACGACTCCCGTCGCGCCGCGACCGGTGACCGTCGTGAACCCCTCGAGCGTGCCCGTCGTGATGTCACGCGTGCGCGCCGCTTCGACGATCGCATGGGCGAGCGGATGCTCGGAGTCGCGCTCGACCGACGCGGCGAGCTTGAGCAGCGCCTCGTCGTCGGTCGCGACGGCATGACCAGGCACGCGTACGAGGTCGGTGACCGTGGGCCGGCCAGCCGTCACCGTCCCCGTCTTGTCGAGCACGACCGTGTCGACCGCGCGCGCCCGCTGGAGCGCCTCACCGCCCTTGATCAGCACGCCGAGCTCAGCGCCCTTCCCGGTCGCGACCATCACGGCGGTCGGCACCGCGAGCCCCATCGCACAGGGGCAGGCGATGATGAGCACGGCGACCGCCGCCGCGAAGCCGCGCACCGCCGGCGCATCGGTCGCGAGGATGAACCACGCCGCGAACGTCGCGATCGCGATCGAAATCACGACCGGCACGAAGACGGCCGAGATGCGGTCGGCGAGCCGCTGGATCGGCGCGCGCGACCCCTGTGCGTCGCGCATGAGCCGCACGACCTGCGCGAGCACCGAGTCGGCGCCGAGCGTCGTCGCGCGCACGCGCAGCGCGCCGGTGCCGTTCACCGTCCCGCCGATCACGCGGTCGCCGGCGAGCTTCGCGACGGGCATCGACTCGCCGGTGAGCATGCTCTCGTCGACCGCGCTCTCCCCCGATTCGACGGTGCCGTCGACGGGGACGCGCTCCCCCGGACGCACGACGACGAGGTCCCCGCTCACGACCGCCTCGATCGCGACGTCGCGCTCGTCGCCGTCGCGCACGACGCGCGCCGTGCGCGGCTGGAGCTGCACGAGCGCACGCAGCGCGACCGCCGTGTTCCGCTTCGCGCGTGCCTCGAACGCGTTGCCGGTGAGGATCAGCGCGATGATGATGATGACCGTCTC
The DNA here is from genome assembly GCA_964428985.1 of uncultured Gemmatimonadaceae bacterium. Taxonomy (GTDB): domain Bacteria; phylum Gemmatimonadota; class Gemmatimonadetes; order Gemmatimonadales; family Gemmatimonadaceae; genus Pseudogemmatithrix. The sequence goes on from CAYSAR010000014.1 coordinate 3,332, forward strand.
GTAGTACACGTCGGCCGGCACGCCGCGCGCGAGGAAGAACCCTGGCGCGATCGTCGCGATCGCCGAATAGAGGAACGCCGCGCCGGTGCCGACGGCGATCAGCGTGTTCATGTCGGCGCTGTGGTGCCGGAACGCCGCCCACGCACGCACGTAGAAGTGCCGCCCGGCGGTCGCCATGACGAGCGCGGTGAGACCGAGCAGCAGCCAGGAGAGCCAGTGCACGCCGTGCATGAGCGGCATCGCCGCCATCGCGAGCGCACCGAGCACGCCGCTCGCGATCGCCTTCGTGCGCAGCTCCCGATACTCCGCTGCCGTCGCGGCGTCGCGCTGCTCCTGCTCGCGGAACGCGTCGCTCGCCTCGCTCGGCAGCTCGGCCCCATACCCGGTGCTGCGGATCACGTCGACGAGCGCGCGCGGCGAGACCGCCGCCGGATCGTACGTGACCGTCGCGTCGCCCATCATGAGGTTCACGGCGGCGTCGGTCACGCCGGGCTGCTTCTCGAGCGTGCGCTGCACGCGTGCTTGGCAGGCGGCGCAGGTCATCCCGGAGACCGGGATGCGCGCCGTCGCCGTGCGCATCGCGTGATCGTGCGTGAGCGTCTCAGGCATCGGCGATCACCGTCCCCCGCAGCATCCCCATGCCGCAGGTGAAGCCATATCGTCCCGGCGTCGGCGGCTCGATGTCGATCGCGACCGGCTCACCCTTGGGCAGGTAGCGCCGGATGCCGAAGTCGGCGAAGACGACCTCCTCCGAGCAGCTCGAGTCGTCGCGGCGCTCGAAGATGAGGCGCGTGCGCGTGCCGGCCTTCACGCCGACCGCCGCCGGCGAATAGCCGTTGTCGACCGTGATGTGGATCTCGGCCGGCGCGCCCCCCGTCGCTGCCGCCGCCGTGACGACACCGCGGCCGGCGAGAAAGAAGTACCAGTTCACGAACGCGATCGACGCGACCGCGCCCACGAGCACCATCCATTCGTTCGTGCCCATGCTTCCCTCCCGCGACGACGCGTCGCGAACCCGTGCTAGCGCCCTTCGGCGGCGAGCACGTCGTAGCCCGCGTCCTCGACCGCCTGCGAGACGGTCGCCACGGGCGTGCGCGACTCGTCGATCTCGACGAGCGCCTTGCCGATCGACACCTCTTCCACCGTCACGCCGGGCAGAGCCTCCAGCGCGCCGCGCACCCGCGCGACGCAATGCCCGCAGCTCATCCCGTCGATCTCGAGCCGTTGCTTCACCATCGATCCTCCCTGGTCGTGTGCCTGCGGACGCCGGCCGATGCACGCCGGCGCGGGCGAAAGGTCGTATACCCCCTCCCCCTATGTCAACCGGCAACCTCGCCGAATGGTTCCCACCGCGAATTGCGAAGGGCCCGCGCTCGGCGGGCCCTTCGTTCACGGGACGCTCGGATCGACGTGACGCGCTCAGGGAGCGATCCCTGACGCCGACGCCTCGCGCACGCGGCGCTCGACCCAGCGCGCGATCTCCGGGTGCGGCAGCAACGGCTCCGGCGCGTAGACCGACGCCGTGCCGCGGATGTCATTCGGCACCTTGTCGCGGCTCACGCTCCCCTTCGACACGAGCACCGGCACGACGAGCACATCGGCGCCCGTCGCCGCGCGCTGGAGCGCGATGAGGTCACGCACGCGCCGCACGGCCTCGGCACGCACCGGCGCCGGCGCATCGTCGCGCACGAGTTCCACCTGCACGTCGCGCATGCCGGTCCATCGACGGACGCTGTCGGCGACCGGACGCAGGTTTCCCATCCACGCCGCGTAGTCCTCCGCCGAGTTCGGGCCGTGGCCGACGATGAGCAGCGCGCGCTGAGCGGCATCCGCGCGCTGTGCGCGCAGCAGCGCGTTCGCGCGGTCGGTCAGCACACGGGCCATCTCCGGCGCATCGTCGAGTGCCGGCGCGAGGCGGATGCGGATGCGGCTCGCCGGGCGATCGATGCCCGCCATGTGCAGGTGATGATGCATCGTCTCGCTGAGCTCGACGGGCTCCCCGGCGAGCCAGCGCACCTGGTCGTAGTGTCCGCTGTGGCTCGAGACGAGCAGCGGCACGGCGACGATCTCGGTCGCGCCGGCGCGCTCGAGCCGTGCGACGACGTCCTGGAAGCGCGCCTCCTTCGCGCCGGCGCCCATGAGGAAGCTGACCTCGACCGGACCGCCGGTGCGCGCCTGCGCGGCGATCGCGCGCACGCCGGCGTTCCACGTCGAGTCGCCGCCATGCGCGATGATGACCGTGCCGACCCGCTCGGGACCTTGCGCGGAGAGAGGGTCCGTGCCGAGCACGGCGAGCAGCGGCAGGAGGAGGGCGAGCGTTCGCGTGGTCGTCATCGGTCCTTCTATCGAGTTGAGGTCCAAGAGAGGGTCGCGTAGACGTGGCGACCCGTGAAGCCGGCCCATTCCGCCGGACGGCGGTCAAGGACGTTGTCGGCGCCGAGCGCGATCTCGACGCCGGCCACGGGCAGGGATCGGGCGAGACGCACGTCGAGGCGCGTGAACGCATCGCGCCAGCCCGTGATCGCGCCCGTCGACTCGTCGCGCTGCATCGGCGTGCGGCCGGTATGGATCGCCGCGAGGTTCGCGCGGAGGCCGAGCGGCAACGTGCCGCCGACACCGACGCGGCCGGCGTGCGCCGGTCGCGCGAGGAGCGAGCGCCCCGTCGCGTCATCGCGCGTCGCGAGGTACGAATAGCCGCCCTCGAGTCGCAGCAACGCGAGGTTCGCGCCACCCTCGAGCTCGATGCCGCGCGTCATGCCGTCATCGATGTTCGCGTACTCATACACGGGCGGTTCGCCCGGCTCGGTGATTGCGCGCGTCTCGATGAAGTCGCGGAACGCGTTGTGGAACGCCTGCGCGCGCACGAAACCGTTCGGCGTCGCGAACTCGGCACCGAGCATGACGTTGCGCGAGTGCTCGGGACGCAGGTCGGGATTCCCCTGCACCGCGTACCCCGCGTTCGTGTTCGAGAAGAACATGTACAGCTCCTTGAAGTCGGGGGCGCGGAACCCATCGCCCACCGACGCGCGCACGAGGAGGCGATCGGTCAACCGGTAGCGCGCCGAGACCCGAGGCGTCACCTGCGTGCCCCACTGCGTGCTGCGCGAGACGCGCACACCGGGGACGAGCGTCAATGCCGGCGTCGGCGATGCCTCGACCTGCACGAACGGCTCGACGCTGGTCAGCGATCGAAGCCCGCCCGGCACGCGTGCGGTCTCGATCTCGTCGATGCGCAGCTGCACGCCGGCATCGACGGCGAGGGCGTCCGAGCGACTCCCATGGTAGAGCACCTCGCCCTGATGGATGCGCTGCAGCTGGCGTTGCCCCGCGTCGCCCGCGATCGGCAGCGGTTCCGTGCTCGCGCGCGACACATGGTCATGCACCGAGGTCCATGCGCTCGCGCTCAACCGGTGCGCCGCCCGCGCGATCGCACCGCCGACGCGCGCGTTGAGCTGCACGTTGTCGCTGAAGTTGTAGAACGTCCCCGACCGCCAGCGCTGGCGCTCATCGAGCGCGAGCACGCTCGCCTCGAGATGGCGCGCGCTGTCGGGCGACCAGCGCAGCGTCGCCGCGCCGTCGAGGCGCGCGGCGAGCGCGCCGGCCTCGGCGTCGATCCCAGGCGTCGTCGCCGTCGAGCGCCGTCCGACGTCGGCACTGAACGCGAGCTCCCCGACCGAGGACGATACGCTCGCGTTCCCGTCGAGCCGGTCCTGCGAACCGGCCGTCGCGCTCGCCGTGAGCGTCGTGATGCCTCGCGACGGGTCCCGCGTGATGATGTTGACGACGCCGCCCATCGCCTCGCTGCCGTACAGCGTCGACTGCGCACCCTTCACGACCTCGATGCGCTCGACCGTCGACACCGGGAAGCGCGAGACGTCGAACACGCCCGAGATGCGTCCGGCGACCGGCTGGCCGTCGAGGAGCACGAGCACGCGCTCCGAACCGATGCCCTGGAGCATCGTGCCCGCGCCGGCGGGATGCCCGCCCTGTAGGTCGATGCCGGTCTGCTCGAGCAGCACGCTCGCGACGTCGCTCGCGCCGGTGCGCTCGATGTCGGCGCGCGTCACGAGCTCGATCGTCGGCACCGCATCGGCGAGTCGCTGCGCGCGGCGCGCCGCGGTCACGACGAGCTGGTCCATCGGCAGCGCGGCGGCGACGAGCGCCGCATCCAGATGCGCGGGTTCCCCGATCCCGACGCGCACGCGCTGCGTCTGGATGACATAGCCCATCGCCCGCACGCGGACGACGTATTCACCCGGCGTCACCGAGCGCACGACCCACGCGCCGTTCACATCGGTGCGCAGCGACACCGAGTCCGGACCCGACAACGTGACGGCGGCCGCAGCGATGCCGCGGCCACCGTCACGTGACACGACGCGCCCTTCGACGCGCGCCTGCGCCGAAGCCGGCCCCGCCATGACGGCGAGGCCGGCGATCGAGAGGCAGGTCGTGCGGATCCTCCGGATCCGACGAGCGTTCATCCGTCGATCTTCTCCCAGCGGAACGAGATCTGTCGGGAGGTGCCGGTCGCGCCGTAGTAGCCGGTGACCTGGAGCTTGTACGTCACGCCCGCGCGGCGCAGCAGGTAGACGTCGAACGTCGGCGAGATGCGATGGTCGCCGAGGATGTTGTAGCGGTAGTACGGCGTGTCGGCGAAGACGCCGGCATGCGCGTCCGTGCGATACGCACGCGCGTCGGTCGCCGCGGTCGTCGTCGACTCGAAGCTCTCCTCCGCGAGGGCCGCACCGGCACCACCGGTCCCGCTCACACCGCCGTTCGTGCGGATCGTGAAGCCGTCGAGCTTGAGGTCCCACGCGGTCGCGCTCGTCGTCGTCGCGCCGGCCGTCAGGTCGACGAGTGCCGCGCCGGCCGAGAGATCGACCGTGAGCGAGCGGACCTCGCCGAGCGGCGAGTCCGCGTCCGGCTGCGTCGCGAACTCGAGCGTGACCTGCCCCGCGTGCGTCGCACTTGGCGACACGATGCTCGTCACGCGCAGCTTCGCGTAGCCGGTCCCGTTCGCGAGGCGGACGAGCCAGCTGTTGTCGGGCGCCGCGGTCGCGGCGGCGCCGCTGCCCGCGAACCACTCGGCGATCGCCGGCGTGAGACGCTCCGACGCCCATGTGAGACCGGCGGGGACGGAAGCAACGGCGTTGAAATCCGCGCGCTCCGACTCCGCCGTCATCGCGAGGACCATCTCATCCGTCGCCGCGGCGTTCTGACAGAGACAGGTCGCCTCCACGTCTCCGGGGCCGGCGACGCCGCCGTTGAGCATCACGTTCGTCGCGAAGAACGCGATGTCCCAGGCGTCGCTCTCGGCGGCGGAAGGCGAGGGTGTCACGAGCGCAGAGTCGGTGAGACTCACATACTGCCACGCCGAGGACGCGTCGACGACGAAGGTGCCGGTCTCAGGCTGTCGCGCATTGCCGATCACATCGTCGGTGGCGCAGGCGGCAAGCAGGGGAAGGACAGCGACGGAGCGGGAGAGCGATCGAAGCAGTTTGACGCGCATTGACCCGGGATTCGTAGTTGAGAATTGTTCTCAAACGAATGAGAACGAAGAGTACGGGGAAATCCCGACTAATTCAACCGGATTTTCAATCCGGTAATTCTACGGAGCGCTAAGCGTTGGAGGGCCTGCATTTAGTCCGCTGAGAGCCAAAGACGCCTATCTTTCGGCACCCTCGAGAGGACCATCTAGGTGAACGACGCCGCCGGAAGTGCGAAGGACCGCATGGTCGCCTGGCGGCGTGCCCGCCCCCGCACGCCGCCTCTGACCCGCCGCGTCGTCCGCGCCCGCGGGCTCGCCTTCGCGACGTGGTCCTCACCGCCGGTCCCAGGCGCGACGCCGCTCGTCGCGGTGAATGGCGGGCTCATCTATGGGCATGACCTGCTTTGGCCAGCGTTCGCGCCGCTCGCGGCCGGCCGCCAGGTCATCCTCTACGACCAGCGGGGGCGCGGCGAGACACCCGCTCCGCCCGGTCATCGCGCCGCGCGTATCGAGCACGATGCGCGCGACCTCCCGGCGCTACGCGAGGCGCTCGGCGTCGATCGGTGGGACATCGCGGCGCATTCGTGGGGTGGCGGCATCGCGATGCTCGCCGCGAGCGCTGATCCCGACGGCGTGCGACGCCTCGTCGCGATCGATGCCGTCGGGCCGACGTCCGGCTGGCTCGATGTCCTGCACGACCGCGCCCTCGCGCATCTCGCGGAACGCGGCGCGCGCGAAGCGTACGAGGCGCTGCACGCGCTCGACCCGCTCGCGCTGCACGCGGACGATCCTGCCCTGCACGCGACGTACAGCCGTACGATGTATCCGGCGTGGTTCCATGACCAGGAGATGCTGATCTTCTCCCCGCCGCTGGCTCATAGCCCGACCGGTGCGGCGGTCGCGGCACGCCTGAGGCGCGAGGGCTACGATTGGACCGACGCGATCGCGCGCATCCGCGCGCGCGCGCTCTTCATCCACGGCGCGAACGACGCGATCCCCGTCGCCGAGGCCCACGCGAACGCGGCGCTCATCGCCGGCGCTCGCGTCGTCACCGTTGTCGCGGCCGGTCACATGCCGTTCTTCGAGAACCCCGCGCCGACGTTCGACGCCGCGCTCGCATTCCTCGACGCGGCGGATTGATGCGCCGTCTCGAGCGGGGGCTCATCCTGTTCGCGACAGCGATGGTCATCGGCCTCCTCGCGATGGCGGTGCGTGGCTCGAGCCGCGGCGCCGAACGCGCGGCGCTGCTCGCGCGCGAGGCCGCCGACCGCGCGGCAGGCGACAGCGCGTTCGCCGACTCGGTGCTCGCCGCGGCTGGACCGCAGAACGTCGAGACGACGCTGCGACCGTCCGACGAGGCGGCACCCGAGCGCGACCCGACGCGCATCGCCTGGCTCCTCGAGACGCGCACGTCGGGCACCTACATGCACGAGCTGCTCGCGGCGCACGATTCCCAGAACTTCCGCTGGCCCGACCGGCGCACGGCGCCGATGCGTGTCTGGGTGCAGACCGCGCCCAACGGCACGCCAGGGTGGGATGCGTCCTATCCGCAGCTCGTGCGCGATGCGTTCGTCGCGTGGGCCGACGCCGGCGTCCCGATCCACTTCACGTTCGTGACCGACTCCGCGCGTGGTGAGATCCTCGTCACGTGGACCGATCGCTTCGAGGCCGAGATGACGGGGCGCACACGCTGGGCGCACGACCAGCATCGATGGATCGTCGGCGGTTCGTTGCTGCTGGCGTTGCACCTTCCCGACGGACGCCCACTCGGCGGCGACGCCGTACGTGCGATCGCGCTCCATGAGGTCGGGCACCTCATCGGCCTCGACCACACGCACGACGACGCGAGCATCATGGCGCCGCGCATCAGGGTCCATGAACTGAGCGAGGCGGACCGTCTCACGGCCCGCCTCGTCTACTCCCTTCCGCCCGGCTCACTCAAGGCCCTGCCGCGACCCTGAGTCGCGGGACTCAGGGCAAGCGCAGCACGAGCGTGCGCTTCTCGCCGCCGCGCAGCACCTGGAGCGTGGTCTCGGGCCGCTCCGTCAGGACGAGCAACCGCACGAGCGACGTCGGCGATCCAGCCGGCGACGCACCGACCATCGTGACGACATCGCCCTTCCGGAGACCCGCCTGCGCGGTCGGCGAACCCGGTGCGACGGCATTCACGAACACTCCGGCGACGTCGGCCTTGAGGCCGAGCGCCGTGCGCCAATCGTCATCGAGCGCGCGGAACTGCGCCCCCGCGAACCATGGCGCGACCGTCGCGGACTCGCCGTCGAACACGATGATCCGCGGCTCCTCCATCCGCGCGATCGAGCCGCCGGCGCCGCCCGCACCGACGCCGACCGCGCGTGGCTCCTCGCCACGCATCGTCGCCTCGAAGCGGAAGCGACCCGGGCTCGCGACGCGCAGCGGCATGAGGACGCGCTCGAACTCGCCGCACGACTTGCCGAATCCCTCGGGACGCGGGACGACCGTGACGACGAACTCGTGCGTCCGGGCGCCGCGAGCGACTCGGACGGGCAGCTGGTTCCCCGGTTCGAGCAGACCACGCGCGTCAGGCAGGCTGCGACGCACGTCGCGACCACCGAGCGTGAGCAGCGTGTCGCCGGCGCGAACCCCCGCTCGCTGCGCCGGCGACCCCGGATCCACCGACTGCACGACGGTGTGCCGGACCTCGCGCGTCACCGAATCGACCGACGTCAGGAGATGCACGCCCAGATAGCCGGCCGGCTGGGGTCCCGCCTCGGCGGCGCACCGGCCTTCGACGATGCTCATGATCGTGAACTTCTCGCGCGTGAGCTGGCTCAGGTCCTCGAGCAGCCGACGGCGCGCGGACTCGTTCGGCGCCGCGTAGAGCTCGCTGACGAGCCGCTCCTCGCGCGTGCCGAGTTCCCGGACGATGCGCATGACGTCGTCAGCGGTCGACGTCTGGACGCGCAGGAAGACGCTCTCGGCGTTGGCCGGCGTCACCGGGCGCGACTGCGTGCGGACCTGCTGCGCGCCGGCGGCCGGCAGCGCGGCGGCGAGCAGCGCGACGAGGGAGACGGCGGGCCCGCGGCGCATCAGTACCGCTCCAGCCGGCGCGAGTCGGGACTCGTCGCCCCGATCTGACGGAGCGTCGCCTCCCGCGCACCGAGCGTCGTGAGGTAGTACTGGTTCAACATCGGGTCCTGCGGCGTGCGATAGAGCGCGGCGCGCGCCGCCGCCGCGATCTCGTCGAGCGCGGCGAGTCGCGTCTGGTACGCGTCGCGATTCATGCCGAGGGAGCTCGAGGACGGACCCTGCGCCGCGAGGAACGCCGCGGCGGCCTGATACTGCTGCTGCGCGCTCGCGAGGACCTGCTCGGCCTCCTCGTTCGAACTGAACGTCGGGGAGACCGCGAACATCGGGGGCTCGCCCGTCGACGACGACGGAGCCGGCGCCGCGGTGTAGCGCCCGAGCGCCGCGCCGCCGATGAGCAGCGCGAGGCCGGCCGCCGCGCGCATGGCGACGCGCATCGGGGAGCGCGCGGGTCGCATGAACGGCAGGACGCGCGCGGCGTCGACCGGCGTCGCGCCCCCCACGTGCACGGGGGCCGATTGACTGATCAATCCGGCGGCGCGCAGCTGCGGCGCGAGCTGCGACCACGCCGTGAGCGGCTCCATGGGCACGGGGGCCATCGCCGCCATGCGCGCGAGGCGTCGGTATGCCGCGACTTCGGCGCGGCAGTCCCAGCACCCGGCGAGATGCGTCGCTTCCTCGGCCGTCGGCGAATCGTCGACGACGGCGGCGAGGCGGTCAGTTGAGAGGTGTGACATGCTCCTGTTCCTTCGCCTCGGCGTTCGATGAGGCGTCCACCAGATGGGCCAGCAGCCGGCGCAACTTCGCGCGGGCCTTGAAGAGCTGCGATTTCGAGCCTCCCGAGGTGATGCCCAGCTCCCTGGCGATCTCCTCGTGCGTGTAACCCTCCACGTCGTGCAGCACGAACACTGAACGCGCGCCCGGCGACAACTTCTGGACCGCCTCGTCGATGCTCTGGGCGAGGAACGTCCGGTCCATGTCCTGGTCGACCGAGACCGTGTCGTCCTCCATCTCCGTTTCGAGCTTCGCGATCCGCCGCACCGACCGCAGCGCATTGAGCGTGCGGTTCACGGCGATCCGATGCGCCCACGTGGAGAACTGCGAGTCCCCGCGCCAGGTCGGCAGCGCCCGGAAGATCTGGATCCAGACCTCCTGCGCGATGTCGGCGGCTTGGTCCGGGTCCCCGACCAACCGGCGCACGACAGCGTCGATGCGTGGCGAGTGCTCTACCCAGAGCGCGCGCAACGCCGACTCGTCGCCGTCGATGGCGCGTCGGATGGTGAGGGGGTCGGTGGCCATGCCGTACGTCTGCTAGGTCACGGGATTGGGCCGCGAAGGTTGCCCCTTTAGCCCGCGTGCAGCGATCCTCGCAAGGGACGTATCCAGATGTGACGGTTCATTGTGACGTATGAACTTGCGGGCCGTCGGTCTCTTGCGCGATATACCCTCACCGCCTATCCGAAGGAAACCTGAAAGGGCCGGTCGCCCGACATGGCCCGGTTCCTGCCTTCGGTACTGAACCATAGCACTGGACCTGCCGTGTTCCTGCCGCTCGTAACCCTGACCGCGACGCTCGCCCTTGGCGACGGCCTTCCCACGACCACGCCGCGCGCGGTCGGGATGTCGGCCGACCGCTTGGCGACGGTGGATCGGGTCGTGACGCGAGGCATGACGGCGGGCGCCTACCCGGGTGCCGCGGTCGTCGTGGGTCGGCGCGGCTATGCCGTGTGGCAGAAGGGCTTCGGCAAGCTCGGCTGGACGACGAAGAGCCTTCCGGTGAGCCCGACCGAGTCGGTCTACGACCTCGCGTCGCTCACGAAGGTCATCGCGCTCACGACGTCGGTGATGATCCTGCACGACGAGGGGAAGCTCCCGCTCGACGCCCGCGTCGTGGACATCCTCCCCGAGTTCGCGGGCCCCGGCAAGGACGCGATCACGATCCATCACCTGCTCACCCATCGCTCGGGCCTCCCCGCCGGTCGCCAGCTCTGGAAGACGGCGCGCACGCCCGCCGAGGCGCGTCAGCAGGTGCTCGAGACGAAGCTCCAGACGCGACCGGGCCGCGTGTTCGTCTACTCGGACCTGGGCGCCGCCGTACTCGGCATGGTCGTCGAGAAGGTCTCGGGGATGCCGCTCGACAAGTTCTCGCGCTCGCGGATCTTCGAGCCGCTCGGCATGGTCGACACGCGCTTCCTGCCGCCGGACTCGATGAAGTACCGCATCGCCCCGACCGAGGTCTCGCCGCCGCGCGGCTACCCGGTGCGTGGCGAGGTGCATGACGAAGCGGCCTTCGCGCTCGGCGGCGTGTCGGGCCATGCGGGCCTTTTTGGCACGGCGGCCGACCTCTCGATCTTCGCGCAGATGATGCTCAACGGTGGCGAGTACGACGGCGTGCGCATCGTCGCGGATTCGACGATCAAGAAGTTCACGACGGTCTACAAGGACGATCGCGCGCTCGGCTGGGAAGTCCCGGCCGGCGTGCATGGCTCCGGCGAGTACCTCAGCGAGTCGGCGTTCGGGCATACGGGCTACACGGGCACGTCGCTCTGGATCGACCCGGAGCGCGACATGTTCGTCGTGCTGCTCACGAACCGCGTGCACGCGGCCCGGGCGCGTCGCCCCGGCGTGATCATCGCCGACGTCCGCAACGACCTCGCCGACGCCGCCGCACTCGCGGTGACCGACGAGCCACTGCTCCGGCAGGTCGAGTACCCGTCGAGCTTCCGCGTCGACCGCCAGGTCGACTGGAACCCGCCGCGGCGCACGCAGGTTCGTAAGGCGTCGACGACGCGCACGACGGCGCAGAAGCCGGTCGCGCGCAAGTCACCCTCGAACTGACCCGTGACCGCACCGGACGACCAGCAGCCCACCACCGCCGCGCAGGATACGCCGCCGAAGCCAGCCGGGACGCTCACCACGGACATGGTGAAGCTCGCGCTGCGCCGCGTGAAAGACCCCGAGCTCAACCTCAACATCCTCGACCTCGGGCTCATCTACGATATCCGGCTCGATGGGAACGACATCGAGGTCGACATGAGCCTCACGTCGCCGGGATGCCCGTCAGGACCGGAGATCATGACCGACGCCGAGGCACAGTTGAAGAGCCTGCCCGATGTCGGGACGGTGACGATGAACCTCGTGTGGCAACCGATGTGGACGCCGGAGCGGATCGAGCCGCGAGTGCGGGCGTACCTCGGGTTCTGATGCGAACCTCGAACGGCAACGGCAAACCGTTGTAGTTGCCGCTAGTCCCGGTACGGCGAATCGTCCGCCTTCTCCTTCCTCTTCTTGTCGCGCCAAGGGGCCAGCGCCGCGACGAACTCCTCCCCGAGCTCACCGACCTGCCACTTCCGGAACTCGGGGATGGTGAGCAACTCCTCCGCCGTCGCCGGCATGAGCCGCGCCGCGGCTTCCATGCGGTCGCGCGAGCAGAGCACGCCGGGATCGAGCTCGAGTCGCGTCGCCGCCGCGTCGCGCACCGACTTGAGCGCACCGACCTTGTGATCGAACGCCGAGTCCCGGTCCCATCGCGGCGCCTTCGGGAAGCGCGGTAGGTCCGCCTCGGGCACCTCCAGTCCGCGTCCGATCGCCTCGAGCATCTCATCGCCGTTCCGCTCGAGGACGCCGCGCGGCATCCCCTTGAGCTTGCCGAGCGCCGCCTTCGTGCGCGGCGCCGTGCGGGCGGCCTCGAACAGCACCTCGTTCGAGACGACGCGGAACGTCGCGCGGTCAAGCTTGAGCGCCGTCGCGTCGCGCCAGCGCACCAGTTCCCGGAAGAGCGCGAGTTCGCGGCGCGTGAGGTCGCGCGTCCCCTTCACGCGCAGGAACCCGTTCTCGTCGTCCGCCGCCGGCCATCGCGTGCTCTCGAGGCGCGCGAACTCCTCGCGCGCCCACGGGAGCCGCCCCTTCAGTTCGAGCTCCGACCGCAGCTTGTCGCGCAACGCGAGCAGGTTCATGGTGTCCTGCGCCGCGTAGTCGAGCATGTCGGCGGTGAGCGGGCGCATGGACCAATCGGCGCGCTGGTGCTTCTTGTCGAGCTTGATCCCGAAGTAACGCTCGAGCAGCGCCGCGAGACCGAACGCCTTGATGCCGAGCAGCTGTGCGGCGACGCGCGTGTCGAAGACGTTGCGCACCTGCCACCCATAGTCCTGGTGGATCAGGCGAAGGTCGTAGTCGGCGTCGTGGAAGACGATCTCGACCGCCGGGTCCTCGACGAGCTTGCCGAGCAGTTCCGGCGACTCGATCGCGAGCGGGTCGATGATCGCATGTCGGTCGCGCGTCGATAGCTGGATGAGGTACACGCGGTCGACGAAGCGATGGAAACTCGCGCCCTCGGTATCGAGGGCGACGGCCGACGGCATGCCGATCGACGCGAGCCACTTCTCGACCGCGTTGTCGGAGTCGAGGTAGGTGGCGGTCGCGTCGGAGCTAACGGGACGAGGCACGACGGTCAGCGAAGGGTCTCGGGGCGTGGGTGGTGGAGAGGTCGACGCCCCAATCTAGCGGCGGTGGGGTATCGACGCGTGCAGCGCTTGCCGACGTCGGGATGCAGCGCTATTCCGGTACCCCAGCAGAGCCCCAGCGACCGCCCGTCCCCCCCACTGACGCGACCGTGACTGCCCCACCGATCCCACCGGCGAACCGCCCGGTGATGCAGAACGAACTCGTGCACGCGGCGCTCGTCGTCGTCGCGACGCTCGTCGGGCTCCAACTGCTCTGGTCGGCCCGGTTCCTCATCCTGACGGTCTTCCTCGGCGTGCTCTTCGGGCTCGCCGCCGCGCGGGCGGTCGACGTGCTCCAGCCTCGCATGAAGTTGCGCCGCACCTTCCTCGCGACGTTCGTCGTCGGCGGCGCGGTCGCGACGCTCGCCGTCATCGGCTCGTGGGCCGCCCCCACGCTGATCCAGCAGTCGCAGGAACTGCGCAACAAGCTCCCCGAGGCGGTCGGCAACGTCGAGGAGTGGCTCGCCGAGAAACAACCGACGCTCCTCGACGTCATCGCGCCGCGCGACACGACGCCGCGCGCCGACAGCACGAACGGCGCCGCGCCGCCGGAGGCGGCCCCCGACGGCGTGCGCGACGCGGGCGTCGTGACGTCGGCGAGCTCTCGCTCCTCGGGCGGACGCCTGCTTGGCGCGATCAAGGAGCGCACCGCCGGCCTCGGCACCTACGCCTTCGGCGCGCTCCAGTCGGCGTTCGCCGTCGGCGCCGGCGTCGTGCTCATCGTCTTCCTCGCGTTGTACATGGCGATCGACCCCGACGTCTACCGGCGCGGCGTGCTGCTGCTCTTGCCACTGCATCGCCGACCGCGCTTCGAGTACCTGCTCGCCGAGCTCGGCAAGACGCTGCGCACCTGGTTCGCGACGCAGCTCATCGCGATGATCGTCATCGGCGCGATCACGACGACGGCGCTCGCGATCATCGGCGTGCGCGCCGCCGTCCCGCTCGGCGTCATCGCGGGTCTCTTCGAGTTCGTGCCGAACATCGGCCCGGTGCTGAGCGCGTTCCCCGCGGTGCTCATGGGATTCGTCGACTCGCCACAGACGGCGCTCACCGTCGCCGCGGTGTACTGGGCGATCCAGTTCCTCGAGAACAACCTGCTGATTCCGTATCTCATGCGGGAGCAACTCGACCTTCCGCCGGCGCTCACGCTCGTGACGCAGGTGCTCATGGCGTACGTCTTCGGCTTCCTCGGCCTGTTCGTCGCGATCCCGATGCTCGCGACGGCCGTCGTGTCGGTGCGCATCCTGTGGATCGGCGAGGAGGAGTACGAGCGCAGCGGCGAGGAGGAGCCGATCGAGACGCTGCCGATCGAACCGACCGCGACCGATCCGACCGCCTCGGAGCCGCCGGCATGACGCGCCGTCACGTGAAGGTCGGTCGTGACACCGTGGCGTTCGAGTCGGCCGGCAGCGGTGAGCCGCTCGTGCTCCTGCACGGCTTCCCGCACGACCGTTCGCTCTGGGCGCCGCAGCTCGCGTCGCCGATCCCGGGCATCCGGACGTTCGCGCCCGACCTGCCGGGCTTCGGCGAGTCGTCGCGCCTGCGGGAGGCGTCGGTCGAGCGTTGGGCCGACTGGCTCGCCGCGTGGCTCGACCAGCTCGAACTCGGGCGCGTGCTGCTCGGCGGCCTCTCGATGGGCGGCTACCTGTGCTTCGCGTTCTGGCGACGCCACGCGCATCGCGTGCGCGCGCTCATCCTCGCCGACACGCGCGCCGGCGCCGACGACGATGAGGCGAAGGCGAAGCGCAGCGCGATGCAGGACGTCGCGCGCGCACAGGGCGTCGGCGCGATCGCCGAACGCATGATCGCCGGCATGGTCGGCAAGACGACGCACGAGGAGCGCCCCGAGGTCGTCGCGGCGCTCGATGCGATGATGCGCCGCACGAGCGTGCCCTCGGTCGTCGACGCGCTCACGCTGTTGCGCGAGCGACCCGACTCCACGGCGACGCTCCCGTCGATCACCGTGCCGACGCTGATCCTCTGCGGCGAGGAGGACGTGCTGACGCCGGTGAAGGAGTCGCAGGCGATGCACGCGGCGATCCCCGGGAGCCGGCTCGAGGTCATCCCGCGCGCGGGCCATGCGAGCAATCTCGAGGATCCCGCGACGTTCACTCGCTTGCTCTCGGGCTTCGCAACGGCGACCATTCGCGCGTGACCTCCCACGCGAATGCCCAGCCGCCGGCGACGAGCGCCGCCGAGCAGACGACCGCCGCGCGCATCGGCGCGGTGATCTTCCGCAACCGGGGATGGCTCCCGGTGCCGTTCCTGCTCGTACCGCTGCTCGCGGCGGGCGAGATGACGGCGCGCAACGTCGCGATCGGCGCGGTGCTCATGGTGCTCGGCGAGGCCTGGCGCCTGTGGGGCGTGGCGACCGCCGGCACGGTGACGCGTCGCCGCTCGCGCAACGTGCAGAAGCTCGTCGCGCACGGCCCGTTCGCGTGGAGCCGCAACCCACTCTACGTCGGCAACTTCCTCATCTGGATGGGGATCATCCTCCTCTCCGGCGTGCTCTGGTTCTTGCCGGTCGCCGTCGCGATCTTCGCGCTCGAGTACTACGTCATCGTGCGCTACGAGGAGGGGGTGCTCGAGTCGATCTTCGGTGGCGAGTACCTCGCGTACAAGCAGCGCACGCCGCGGTGGTTCCCGCGCCCGCCAGCCGGCGGCAGTGGCGGGGAGTTCTTCTGGGCCGAGGCGTGGAAGAGCGAGATCAGCACGTTCCTTCAGTACGCGGTGATCATCGGGTTGTTCATCGTGAAGGATCGGGTCAGCGATGGACGGCCGTTCTGGGGGATGCTGCCCTAGTCCGGATGCGGGGAACCGCATCCGTCAGCCACGCATCACCGCGTCGGACGACCCGGCTTCGGCTCCTTGTTGAACACTTCGCGGTTGATCTGCACGTACTGCTTCAGGTTCGCCGGCACATCCTCCTCGGGGAAGATCGCCGTCACCGGGCACTCCGGCTCGCAGGCGCCGCAGTCGATGCACTCGTCCGGATGGATGTAGAGCATCTCCGGCCCTTCATATATGCAATCCACGGGACAGACGTCCACGCAGGACTTGTCCTTCGTGTTGATGCAAGCTTCCGTGATCACGTACGGCATGCAGGTCCTCGGTGGGATTCTCGGGAGCGACGGCTCGCCTTCGGAAGATATGCGGCGCCGGAGCCGCTGGACAGTGCGCGACGCGTCCGGTAATTCCCGATGGTGAAGCTCACCGTCAACGGACAGACGATCGACGCCAACGTCGCGGGACACGCGACGCTCCTGGACGTGCTGCGCGAGGACGCCGGCCTCACCGGCACGAAGCGCGCCTGCGATCGCGGCGAGTGCGGCGCCTGCACCGTCTTGCTCGACGGCCGTCCGATTTACTCATGCATCGCGCTCGCGCACGGCTGCGATGGGCGCGCGGTGACGACGATCGAATCGCTCGGCTCCCCCGCCGGACCGCACGCGCTCCAGCGCGCGTTCGCCGCCGAGGACGCAGCGCAGTGCGGCTTCTGCACGCCGGGCCAGTTGATGGCCGCGACCGCGTTGCTCGCCGCGAACGCCGATCCGAGCGATGACGACGTGCGCGCGGCGCTCGCCGGCAACCTCTGCCGATGCGGGACGTATCCGAAGATCGTGCGCGCGGTGCGCCGCGCGGCGACGGAGCTGCGCGGGACCACGCATGGCTGACGCGAGACGACCGGACGGTCGCCGCTTCGTCTCAACGACGGTCGAGGTCGAAGGCCGCACCGAGGTGCGCGTCGCCGAGATCCCGGCGTTCGAACCGGAGCCCTGGGGACCCGACGCCGAGCTCGTCCACGTCGGCGCGCGCGTCGAGCGCGTCGACGCGCTCGAGAAGACGCGAGGTCGTGCGCCCTACACGACCGACCTGCGTCGCGCGAACATGGCGTACGCCGCGATCGTGCGCTCGACGGCCGCGCGGGGGCGCGTCACGCGCATCGACGCCGCGGCCGCGCGCGCGATGCCCGGCGTGCTCGATGTCATCACGCACGACGA
>CAYSAR010000015.1:0-19673 GCA_964428985.1 uncultured Gemmatimonadaceae bacterium
TCTCGGCGGTGAGGCCCGTCTGCGGCTGGAACCAGTGGCAGAAGTGCGTCACGCCGCGAGAGACCGCCCACTCCTTCACGACCTGCGCGACGACCGGGGCGATGCTGCGATCGAGTTTCTTCCCGAGCCGGATCGACTCGGCGAGCTTCGCGTAGACGTCTTTCGGCAGCTTGTCGCGCATCTGGCGCGCGCCGAAGGTGTTGGTGCCGAAGTAGGAACTGACGGGGACGGGTTCGTCCGCCGTCGTCGGGATGTCCGGTTCGGGAACGTTCCTCGTGGAGATGGCGCGCAGCGCGGCTACGCGTGGGGAGCTGGTCATCGGAGTGTGCTGGGGAGGGAGGCGGAGGGGAAGGCGGCGGGGTGTACTACGAACTCTGCGGATTCGGCAAACTTATCGGTGCATTTCGCGTGCCGCAAGCAGAAATACGCGAAAATGTCCCTCGAATCGTGCAATTTCTGCAATAATCGAGAGACGGTCAGACAACCAGCGAGAATGCGCGACGGGGAGGCGCACCTCGCCGGCGGCCTCCCCGTCAGGAACCAACTCGTTGTAACGCAAGGCGTTAGGGCTCTCTCGTCACGGTCAGTCGGCCCCGCATGCGCTGGTGGATCGTGCACTGGTACCGATAGGTACCGGTGTCACTCGGCACCCAGGCGTACTTCGCGCCGGGTTCGAGTTCTCCGGTATCGAAGACGTCGCGCCTGACGGCGTTGTGCCGCACGATGTCGACGTTATGCCACACGACCGTATCCCCGACCGCGACGTTCACCTCGCGCGGCCCGAACGACGCCGATCGCATGCGGATCTCGTGCGTCGCGGGGCCGTCGTGCGAGGGGCGGTCGGACTCACGCGCCGCACCGGCGTCGGCGCAGGTCAGCACGCCGATCGCGCCGACCGCGGTCCAACCGAGGACGACGCGCGCGACCTTCATCGCCGCGGGCGTCTCACGCGCTGCGCCGCGAGCGACTGGGCGTGATCGAGGTGTGCGGCGATCGCCGGCCGCACCTGCACGAGCAGCGACTTCAGCTCGGGATTCTTCGCCGAGGGCACGAGGACCTTGTCGATCGCCTCGAGCACCGAACGGTGATACGCGACCTCGTTGTGGATGTACGCGCTGTCGAACGCGAAGTCCTCGAGCTCGCGGAAGCGCTGTCGCTTCTCCTCGGCGTCGTCCCGGATGTCGAACGACGTCTCGTTGTCGGCCGGCGTGACCTTGAGGCGCGTCACGAGCGCACCGGCGACGGCGTTCATCGACTCATGATCCTTCTTCGTCATGGTCGCGAACTGGCGGATGCCCGCGTCGCGCGACTTCGCGAGCGCTTGCTCGGCGTACGCGATGTCGGCGTTGTTCGCGGCGACGACGATCGCGGCGATGTTCGCGTCGGTGACCCCGGATGCCGCGGCGTTCGCGGTGGCGCCGGCGGTCGGCGCGGCGGCAGATGACGTCTCACGCGACGTCGACATCGGCGGCGCGGGCGTCAACACCGAGCAGGCGCTGGCACCGAGCACGATGGCGGCAAGGAGCGCAGAGCGGGCAGAGCGGGGCATCATGGTCTCCATGGATGCGTCAAGGGAATCTATGGTACGTCTTGCGCGCATGGAGATAGTCCCAGGAGCAGGGACCGGGCTGTGATGGCTCGCACAGCGTCGCGTGCGGAGCACGTGAGGCGGCTGGGCCGCGCCTCTGCCAAGAGGGCGGGTGTCCTGCTAAGTTGCAGGCACGGCGCCGTGGCCAAGTGGTAAGGCGGCAGACTGCAAATCTGCTATACGTCGGTTCGATTCCGACCGGCGCCTCTCGAACTGCAGACGGAAGGTGTGAGGTGGGAGGGGGGCGGCCGTTCGGGCCGCCCCTTTTTGCGTTCAGGCTCGGGCGGCTCCCAACTCTTCTGCGCCGAGCATGCCGCGCCGGACGAGGGCGGCCAGGCGGAATCGCAGGATGAACACGCCGGCCATGCCGAGGGCGGCGAAGGCGCCGCCGAGGGGCTCGGCGACGGTGAGCGCCGCGAGGAGGAGGCCGACGCTCGCGAGGGCGAGGGTCTTCATGGGTCACCTCGGTGGCTGGGGCCGCGCGGCCGATCATCGCGCCGGCGGGGCGGGCGGCGGCGGTCGACGCGGACGATGGCGAGCGCGACGACGCCATACGTGACGAGGACGAGGCCGAGGGGGATGGCGACGGTCGAGGGCGCGAAGGTGAGCAGCGTGACCGCGATCATGAGCGCGATGCCGACGAGCAGGAACTTCCCGACGAAGTCGATGGACGCGGTGTCGACGGGGGGCGGGATGGACCGCGTGACGAGCAGCGGCTTCGGCGCCCCGAACACGCGCTCCTCATACGGGCGACGCATGGCGGACCTCCGGTCGTTGAGGGTGATGGGTGGCACTTCTATGTGTGTTAACAATAGTCGTTATAACAACTAAAGTCAAGAGGTGAGGGACGCGGGACGCGCGACGCGGGGACGTACTCAACGCCGAGCCGCCGAACGCGCCGAGGGGCGCCGAGAACCCCAACTGCTTCCAGTGGGGGGCGTCCGCGATAGAGCTCGAGTGGAAGCACTCAGAGTCTATTACTTGAGTCCTCGGCGACCCTCGGCGGGCTCGGCGGCTCGGCGTTCAGTGCGTCCCCGCCTCCCTTCGTTGTCCCTCGTCCTCACGACGACTATCGTTTGAGGACCGACCCCATGTCATCGCGCTCGACTCGCCCCACCCCCGCACCAACCCGGTTCGAGGCCGCTGCCTCGGCTCCGCGTGACGCGTATCTGCTCGTCCGCCACGTCGGTGGCACGCTGCTGAAGGAACTCGCCGCCGCGCTCGAGCCCACCGGCATCACGCCCGAGCAGTACCACATCCTGCGCATCCTGCGCGATGGCGGGCCCCAAGGATTGCCGTGCAGCGCCGTGTCGACGCGCGCCGTGAGCGGCGATCCCGATGTCACGCGCCTCCTCGATCGCCTCGAGGCGCGGCAGCTCGCCGTCCGCTCACGCGATACCGCCGATCGGCGCGTCGTCATCGCGCGCATCACGAAGGAAGGGACGAAGCTCCTCGCGAAAGCCGACGCGATCGTCGACCGCTTGCACGCCGAGCAATTCGGCGAGCTGAGCCGTCGCGAGGTGGACGAGCTGACGCGCCTGCTCGAGACGGTCGCGCGTCGCTGACCGGTAGGACCTAGCGCTCGACCGGCTGCCCCGCCGCGATCCACGCGGTCCATCCCCCGCGCAGGTCCTCGACGCCCGCGACGCCATGCTTCGCGAGCACCGAGCTCGCGATCGCGCTGCGCCCGCCGCTCTGGCACTGCACGACGATCGGCTTGTCGCGCGGGATCTCCTCGAGACGCGACGCGAGGTGGCCGAGCGGGATGTGGATCGCACCGGGCAGATGACCGGCGGCGAACTCGCCGTCGTTGCGCACGTCGAGGACGGTGACCTCTCGCTTCGCGATGCGCGGGGCGACGCCGGCGACGTCGGTGCGCGCGACGGTGCCGAGCGCGCGACCGGCCTGCGTCCATTCCTGCACGACATCCGCGCCGTGCCACGCGACCACGCGATCGAGCCCGATCATCGCGAGCTCGCGCACCGCGCGGCGGGTCGCGTCGGCGCCGGAGGTGATCAGGTGGATCTCGACGTCGTAGCGCACGAGCCAACCCGCCCAGTTCGTAAAGCTCTTGTTCAGCGGGATGTTGATCGTCCCCGGCACGTGGCCCTTCGCGAACTCGTCGGCGGTGCGCGTGTCGACGACGGTCGAGCCGGCGGCGATCGCCTTCTCGAGCGACTCCACGCCGAGCTTCGCCGGCGCGGGGAAGTGCCCGAGCACCTTCGGTCCGACGCGGTTCACGCGCTTCATCTCGGCGAAGTACGCCGGCGGGTCCGGTTGGCCCGCGAGCACCATCTCGACGAACGTCTTCTCGTCGGTCGTGCCGACCGCCCAATTGAATCGCTTCTCGTACCCGACGGTGCTCGTCGGCACGGCGCCGAGCGCCTTGCCGCAGGCGGAGCCCGCACCGTGACCCGGCCACACCTGGAGATAATCGGGGAGCGCGCGGAATCGCTCGAGCGACCTGAAGAGCGTATGCGCGCTCGCCTCCATCGTGCCGACGACCTTCGCCGCGCGCTCGAGCAGGTCGGGACGACCCACGTCGCCGACGAACACGAAATCGCCGGTCACGATGCCCATCGGCTCGCTCGCGCCAGCCGTGTCGGTCACGATGAAGCAGATGTGCTCGGGCGTGTGCCCCGGCGTGTGCATCACCGTGAGGCGGATGTTGCCGACCTTGATGACGTCACCGTCGTGCAGGAGCACCGCGTCGTCGGAAGTCGCGAACGCGTACTGCCAGTCCTTGCCGCCTTCGGCCGAGAGGTGGAGGCGACCCTTCGTCGCGGCGGCGAGCTCGCGCGAACCGGAGACGAAGTCCGCGTGGATGTGCGTCTCGCTGATGTGCGTGATGCGCAGCTTCTCGGCCTTCGCGGCGTCCAGGTACTGCTGGATGTCGCGGTTTGCGTCGATGACGATCGCTTCGCCGGTCGCGGCGCAGCCGATCATCCAGGAGGCCTGCGCGAGGCCATCATCGTAGAAGCGCTTCAGGAACACGGACGTCCTCGTCGATGTCGGTCAGGGGCGCGCGAAGCCGTTCCAGAGGATCCACGCCGCCACCATGAAGAGTAGTAGGGCGAACGCGCGGCGGAGGAGCCGTTGGTCGACGCGCTTCGTCAGGGCGGACCCGACAAGGATGCCAAGCGCGGCCGCCGCCCCGAAGCGCAGCACGACGCCCCAGGGCATGACGACCGTGCCGTGGTATCCGGCAAAGCCGGTCACGGTGTTCATCGCGATCAGGAGCAGTGATGTGCCGACGGCGTGCGTCATCGGCACGCCGCCGAGCACGACGAGCGCCGGCACGATGAGAAAGCCGCCCCCGACGCCGACGAGACCGGTCATCGTGCCGACGAAGAGCCCGAGACCGAGCAGCTCGACGTTCCGCAGCGGACGCGAGGCGTCCCTCGTCCCCTTCGCCGCGATCGGGCGCAGCATCGCGAACGCGGCGGCGGCCATCACGATGCCGAGCAGCACGAGCTGCGCGGTGCCGGGAATGAAGCGCGCGAGCCGCGCGCCGGCGAACGCCGCCGCCATCGCCGCGATCCCGAAGGTGAACGCCATGCGCAGCGCGACATGGCCGAGCATCCAGTGCCGCACCGCGCCGACGAGCGCGACGCCGCCCACGACGGGAAGGCTCATCGCGATCGCGACCTTCGGGTCGAAGCCGAGCACGTAGACGAAGACCGGCACGGTGAGGATCGACCCCCCGCCGCCGAGCAAGCCGAGCGTGATGCCGATGGCGAATGCGAGGATCCAGGCGAGCGTGGTCATCAAGTCGTGATTCTACGGCTTGGGGCGGGGATGCGTCATCGGGTATCTTTCGGGATGCGACCCACGGCCATCGCCGTCGCGTTCGCCGCGACGGCCGCGCTCGCCGCGACCTCCGCCTGCGCCGAACCCGTGCGCGGCATCGTGATCGAGGATCCCGAGCCGGCGGCGCCGCTCGTGCTCACCGATGCCGCCGGCGCGCGCGTCGACCTCGCGGCGATGCGCGACACGGTCGTACTGCTCTACTTCGGATACACGCACTGTCCCGACGTCTGCCCGACGACGCTCTCCGATTGGGCGTCGGCGAAGCGCGCGCTTGGGTCACGGGCCGCACGCGTGCGATTCGTCTTCGTGAGCGTCGACCCGAACCGCGATTCGCCCGAGCTCGCGCGCCGCTACGCGAAACGGTTCGACAGCACGTTCGTCGGCCTCGCGGGGAGCGACGCGGAGATCGCCGCGCTCGCGACGGCGTGGCGCTTCGCGGCGTATCCCGAAGGCGACCCGCGCACGCGCAACTACACGGTCGCGCACCCGGCGCACACGTATCTCGTCGACCGGAAGGGACGCCTCCGCGTGCTCGTCGAGCCCGGCGTGCGCGGCGAGGAACTCGCGAACACGATCAAGAGGATGCTCTAGCGTGCGGGGATCGAGCGAAGGCCGGATGGAGGGGGCGCGCGGACGCGCGGTCGCGACGGGGATCGTCACGGCGACGCTGGCCATCGCGATGGCGTGTGCCGACGCGACGCCGGCCGCCGGCGAGCCGACGCTCTTCGCGACGAGCGCCTGGGCGCGTCCCGCCGACAGCGGCGCGACGGCCGCGCTCTACTTCACGCTCGAGAACCGCGACACGATTGCCGACACGCTGACCGGCGTGCGGTCGGATGCCGCCGACGAGGTCGCGCTGCACGTCTCGATGCAGCAAGGCCGGACGATGCACATGACCGCGGTACGGGCGCTGCCGGTGCCGGCGCGCGATAGCGTCATGTTCCGGCCGCTCGGTGCGCACGTGATGCTCATGGGACTGCGCGCGGCGGCCGCGCCCGGCGACACGCTGCGCGCCGTGCTCACGTTCGCGTCCGGCGACACAACCGTCGTCGCCGCCCATGTCCGCACGCCCTGAGGTGCGCCGCCTCACGATCGCGACGGTCGTCGTCGCGGTCGCGGCGGGCGTCGCGTGGTTCACCTGGCCGCGGCCGGCGGTGACGATCGAGATCGCGCCCGGCGGGGTCGCGACCGTCGACGGCGCGGCGCTCCCCGAGACGCTCTTCGTGAAGGCGCGCGGTCGCGCGACCGTCGTGCGCGTCGTGAATCGCGATACGGTGCATCACCAACTCGCGCTCTTCGGGGCCGATGCGAACGCGACGCGCGATTTCACGATCGCGTATCCGGGGACGTACGGCGGTGCCTGCTCCGCGCATCCGTCGGGGAACCTGACCTATGTGGTGCGGTGACGTGAAGCGCGCGATGCTCGCGGGCGCGCTGTCGCTCGCGCTCGCGGCGCCGCTGCTCGCGCAACCCGGTGCGGCGGGGCCCGCCGGCGACCGGCGGCGCGCGCCGCTCGTGGCTGCGTGCGGCGCGGTCGACCCGAGCTGCATCCCGCCCGAGGTGCGCCGCGAGTTCCGCGGGATGTGGGTCGCGTCGGTCTCGAACATCGATTGGCCGTCGAAGCCGAGGCTCGCGAGTTGCTCGCGTTGCTCGACCGCGCGAAGGCGACCGGGCTCAACGCCGTGATCCTTCAGGTCCGGCCCGCCGGCGACGCGCTCTATGCGTCGTCGCTCGAGCCGTGGAGCGAGTATCTCACCGGCGCGCAGGGTCGCGCACCGCGACCGGCGTGGGACCCGCTCGCGTTCGCGGTCACCGAGGCGCATCGCCGCGGCCTCGAACTGCACGCGTGGTTCAACCCGTATCGCGCGCGCCATCCGTCGGCCAAGACGCCGCTCGCGGCATCGCACCTCGCGAACCGCGCACCGGCGTTCGTGAAGCGGTACGGCACGCACCTGTGGATGGATCCCGGTGAACCGCAGGTGCGCGCGCATTCGCTCGCGGTCGTGCTCGATGTCGTGCGGCGGTACGACATCGATGGCGTCCACATCGACGACTACTTCTATCCGTACAAGGAGCGCGATGCGCGCGGCGCGATCGAGTTCCCCGATTCGGCGAGTCACGCGCGCTACGTCGCCGATGGGGGCCAGCTCGCGCGCGACGATTGGCGTCGCGAGAACGTGAACGCGCTCGTGCGCGAGTTGCACGACGGGATCCACGCGGTGAAGCCGTGGGTCAAGTTCGGCGTGAGCCCGTTCGGCATCTGGCGCCCGGGGTTCCCGTGGCAGGTCCGCGGCCTCAACGCGCACGACGAGCTCTACGCCGACGCGCGGCGCTGGCTGCGCGAAGGGTGGGTCGACTACTTCGCGCCGCAGCTCTACTGGCCCGTCGAGCAGGTGCCGCAGGCGTACCCGGTGCTCTTGCGCTGGTGGGCGCAGCAGAACGTGCATGGCCGGCACATGTGGCCGGGCAACTTCGCGAGCAAGGTGGGCGATGCGACGCGCGCGCCATGGACGACGCCCGAGATCGTGCGCCAGGTCGAGGTGACGCGCCGCGAGGCGGGGGCGAGCGGCAACGTGCATTTCTCGGCGAAGGTCTTCTTGGAGGACCGCGACTCGCTCGCGACGCGCCTCGCGCGCGGCGCCTACGCGGAACCGGCGGTCGTGCCCGCCTCGCCCTGGCTCAGCGTGACGCCCCAGGACGCACCGACGATCACGCCGCGCGTCGCGCGGTCGGGAGCGATCGCCCTCGGCTTGGCACCATCGCCGAAGGCGGCACCGCGATGGTGGCTCGTGCAGCGCCGCGCCAGCGATGGCACGTGGCGCAGCGAGATCGTCGATGGCGCGATGCGGGAGATCACCCTCGGCGCGTCGGCGGACCGGGTGGCGGTGCGGGGGATCGATCGGGCGGGGGTGATGGGGCCGGCCGTGGTCCTTTCGGTCGCTCGGTGACGGCGCTGCGGGATGCGGGGAACAGCGACTCGAGATTCGAGGACTGAGTCGAAAGGCGAGAGGCGAGGAAATGCAGCGAGGGGGATGCGAGACCAGACCGGCTCTCGCATCCCCCTCGCCTCTCGACTCTCGACTCAGTCCTCGAATCTCGAGTCGTCGTTCCGCATCCGACTACTCCCGCATCCTACTTGTCGCGCATGTACTTCTCGTACGCCTTCATCATCTCCTCGAGCTCGAACGGGAAGCTGCTCCCGCCGCCGCCACGCGCGCGCTCGACGCGAAGGACCTGCTTCATCGTCTGGCCGCCTGCCGTGAGCGTCACGAGGTAGTCGCCCGGCTCGACGGTCGTGTTGCCGCCGCCGAAGAAGCCACCGCCACCGCCACCACCGGTCACGCCGACGGCGCGGAGGATGGCGAAGAGCTCGGACTGATCGAGGCCCATGCCCGGCGCGGCGCCGGGCTGGCCGCCCTGTCCGCCGGGGCCACGACCGGCGGCGGGACGCGGAGCGGGCGGAGCCTGCTCCGCCGGACGCTCGACCCACTCGCCCGGCCGCGCGCCGCCGCCACCGCCGCCCCCTCCGCCGCCCCCACCGAAGCCGAACGCGCGGGCCATCGCCTGCATGCCCTGCATACCGCCCTCGAGGTTGCGCCGGATCAGGTCGAGCGCCGGCTTCGGCACCTGCCCCGCCTTCTCGATCGAGTCGAGCGCGACGGCCATGCGGCGCGCCGCGAGGATCGAGTCGCGCAGCGCGGCACCCTTGAGCGCCGGCCGCGGCGCCGGCCGCGCGTTGAAGTTCCAAGTCACGCGATGCAGCCCCGCGCTCCCCTGACCGGTGATCGTCTGCACCGTGTCGCCCTTCGCATCCTGGATCAGGATGCGCGCCGGGCCACCCCCTGACTTCAGGCGATACCAGATGTCGGCGCCGTACGTCGGGCTCTCGCCACGGAACAGCATGTTGCCCGTCGAGTTGCCCTCCACCGGCGGCTGCCCGAACTGCGTCGCGACGCGCGGCGCGTAGAGGTGCGCGGCCGCGTCGGCGACGGTGCGCGAATGCTGCTGGAGCGGTGCGATGTCGGCGATCCAGATGCCGCGGCCGTGCGTGCCGGCGATCAGCTCGCGCTCGCGCGGGTGGATCTTGAGATCGTGCACCGGCACGTTCGGCAGCCCAGTCATGAACTTCTGCCAGGTCTCGCCGCGGTCGCCGGAGACGTACAGTCCGACGTCGGTGCCGACGAAGAGCAGGTCGCGATTGACCGGATCCTCGCGGATCACGTGCACGAAGTCGACGCCGCCGCGCGGCAGCGCGCCGGCGATCGTGCGGAAACTCCGCCCGCCGTCGTTCGTGACGAAGACGTACGGCGTGAAGTCGCCGCGGCGGTGGTTGTCGAACGTGACGTAGAACGTGTTCACGTCATGGTTCGACGGCTCGATGCGCGACACGTAGGTGCCGGCGGGGACGCCGCGCACGCGCGACGTGAGTTCCTCCCACGCGCCGCCGTCGTTCGTCGTCATCCAGAGGCGGCCGTCATCGGTGCCGGCGTACAGGTAGCCCGGCGTGATCGGCGACTCGTTGAGCGATACGATCGTGCCGAACGTCTCGGCGCCCGTCGCGTCGGTCGTGATGCCGCCGGTCGTGCGCGTCGACACGCGGATCTTCATCGTGTCGGCGTACGAGAGGTCGCCCGAGATCGGGTACATCTCGTCGCCGCGCTTCACGCTCTTCATGACGCGGTTCGCCCCCATGTAGACGACCGTGGGGTTGTGCGGCGAGAGGAAGAACGGCGTGTTCCAGTTCCAGCGGAGCTGCATGTCCGCCGAGTCCTTCTTCTGCTTCGCGCGCAGGTCGGCGATGAGGCGGCGCTGCGCGGCGGTCTCCGGGCGCGTCGTGTCGCCGCGGACGACCATGATCGAGTCCTCCCACTTCATGTACTGCTCGCGGTAGTTCGGCTTGCGCAGCGCGGTGCGCTGGCCGGCCGCCACGTCGTAGCGGCCGATGTTGCCGCCCTGGGACTCGCCGTAGATGATGTTCGGGTCGGTCGGGTCCTGCGCGGTGACGAAGCCGTCGCCGCCGTTGAACGTGAACCACATCGCGTTCGTGATCGGTCCCTGGCGCCGACGGCTGGGCCCGCACCACGACCCGTTGTCCTGGAGGCCGCCGCAGACGCGGTACGGCACGTCCATGTCGTACGAGACGTTGTAGAACTGCGAGACGACGAACGTGTTCGGGAAGATGTAGTTCCCGCCGTTGTCGAACGTGATGCCGATGCCGCCGTCGTTGCCCACCACGTGGCGGTCGGGGTCGACGGGGTCGATCCACATCGCGTGGTGGTCGACGTGCAGGCCGATCGTCGAGTTGCGCGCGTTCCTGCCGCCCTCGTCCGAGACCTTCACCGGCGTCGACGAGAACCAGACGCGGTCGGGATTCTTCGGATGGACGCGCACCTGCGAGTAGTAGAACGGGCGCACGTTGTCGGGCGCGGTGCGTTCCCACGTGCGGCCGCCGTCGGCCGAGCGATAAAGGCCGCTCTTCCGCTCCTGCGCGCGCGAGCCGGCCGCCGGCCGCGCGTTCGGCATCGTGTCCGCCTCGACCATCACGTACATGATGTCGGGGTTCGACGGCGCGATCGCGACCTCCATGCGACCCTTCATCGTCTCCGGGAAGCCGCCGCCCGTCACCTCGGTCCACGTCTCGCCGCCGTCGGTCGACTTCCAGAGCGCCGAGCCCTTGCCGCCGGACTGCAGGTAGTACGGCTGCCGCAGCCGGTGGTAGCTCGTCGCAAAGAGCGTGTTCGGGTCGCGCGGGTGGATGTCGACGTCGACGAAGCCCGTCGTGTCGTTGATGTACTTCTTGTTCACCCAGGTGTTGCCGCCGTCGGTCGTCTTGTAGAGCCCGCGCTCGCGGTTCGGGCGCCACGCGGCGCCGAGCGCCGCGACCCACGCGACGTTGGGATTCGTCGGGTGCACGATGATGCGCCCGATGTGCTCCGTCTCCTTGAGGCCCTTGAACGTCCAGGTGAGCCCGCCGTCGGTCGACTTGAAGACGCCGCCGCCCGGGGAGATCGAGTTCCGCGAGTTCGGCTCGCCCGTGCCGAGATAGATCACGTTCGAATCACTCGGCGCGATCGCAAGGTCGCCGAGCGAGGCGACGCCGTAGTTGTCGAAGACGGGGCGGAAGGTGACGCCGTTGTTCGTCGTCTTCCACACGCCGCCGGCCGCGGCCGCGACGTAGAACGTCTTGGACGGCGACGGAAGACCTTCGACGTCGGCGATGCGGCCGGACATGTTCGCCGGGCCGATGTTGCGCCAACGCAGGCCGTCGATCGTGGCCTGGTCGATGGCCTGTGCGCCGGCGACGGAGCTCATGCTGGCCGCGAGGGCCATGCCGGTGCACGCGGACAGGAACCGGTGCAGTCTCATGTGGGGGTGGGGCTGGGGGTGAGAACCGACTTCGGGCAACCATATTGTACGGCAGGTTCGTTCGGAGTGTTGGGACCCATTCAACGGAGGCATGATGGCGGCGAAGAAGCGCGCGCGGACGCGCGAGATCCCGGTGACGATCCGGACCGGGGACCTCGAAGTGGAAGACCGGCTTCGCGATCACATCGTCGACCGGATCGCCGCGCGGCTCGCACGGCGCGGCGGGTCGATCCATCGCGTGAGCGTCCGCCTCGAGGACCTGAACGGCCCGAAGAACGCCCCCGGGATCCGATGCGCCGTGAAGGTCGTGATCGACCGGCACGAGAGCGTGATGGTCGAGTTCGTCGACGTCGACCCGCGGACGGCCTTCAATCGCGCGATCGACGCCGCCGAGCGCGCGCTGCGGCGGGGACGGGAGCGGGTACGGGCCGTGAGACGGCGGGCCGGGTGAGAGGAGCACGAGAGGGGAGAGGCGCGCCTCTCCCCTCTCCCAACTCACATCTTGAGCAGCCCCTCCGGGATCCCGAGCTCGCTCGCCTTCGGCAGCACGCCGTCACGCGCGTGGCGGCGGCGGATCCGGTCCATCGCGTTGATGCGCTCGACCCAGCGGATGATCTCGGCGTCGTACTTCGCGAGGATGCTCTGCATCCAGTACGGCCGGTTCTCCGCGAGCCACGCGCGCTCGTACAGCTCGCGCGTGAGCACGTACCCATCGCGGAGGCTCTGGAGCTTGCCGTTGATCCCCGAGAGCTCGGCGAGATCCTGCCATCCCACGCGCGTCGGGCGGTCCGGCGCGATGATCGACGCGAACTGCCGCGCGACCTCATCGGCGAGCTGGAATTTCGCGCCGATCCAGTCGATGCGCCGCGCGCCGAGCGCCATGGCGTCGAGTGCGGTCAGTTCACGCAGGTGACGCTGCTCGCGCGCCCGCGCGATGAGCACGAGCGCGGACTCGGCGTGGATGCGCACGTCGGCGAGCGCCGGCCGTAGCCGCGTGAGGTCGACGACGCCCTCGTCGCTGAAGGGATCGAGGAAGAAGAGGTAGCTCGACGCGTCGCCGGCTCGCGTCTCCTGGAGTCGCGCATGGGCCGCCGTGAGATGGCGATGCGCGGCGTCGATGTACCCGGTCGTGTCGCCGTGGAACTGGAGGCCGAACGCGCGCTGGAACCGCGCGATGTCGCTCTCGCCCGGTTGCCACGCCGCCGCCGCGCCGAACGCGACACCGAGCCACGTCTGCTCGAACAGCGCGTCGCCGAAGTCGTCCCACGTCGTGTTGAGCAGGCCGGTCGCGCCGCCCGCCTGGCCGTCCCGCGCGAAGCCGCGGATGTTCGGCAGCGCCGTCGCATAATTCGGCCAGACGCGGTTCCAGTTGTTCACGCCCGGCGCGACCCACGTCTCGATCCCCGCGTCGCGGAACGGCTTGATGAAGCGGTCGAGGTTCGTGCTCGCCCCGTACTCCCAGCTCACGGCGACCATGTCCTTCGGCAAGTCCGCCACGAGGTCGGCATGCTGCATCGCGATGTCGCCCCAGAACAGGAACCGACGTTCGCCGCGCACGACGCCGCGCAGCGTGCGCTCGATGTCCTTGAGATACTGCACGTACACCGCGCCGATGCCCTGCGCGTCGACCTGCGGCTTCGTGCGCCCCTTGCCGAGCTCGAACGTCTCGTCGGCGCCGAGGTGGAGGAACGGCGAGGGGAAGAGCGAGTCGATCTCGGCGTAGATCGCGCGGGTGAACTCGAGCGACGCCGGCACGCCCGGTGCGAGCACGTGGCCATGCGGCGTCTCGGCGATCGGGGCGTAGAGCTCGTACTTCAGCGCGTGATGCAGGTGCCCGAACGTCTGCTGCTCGGGGATGACCGTCACGTGGTACGCGCGCGCGTACTCGACGAGCTCGCGCACCTCCTCGCGCGTCATCGCACCGCCCGGCGGCGCGACGAGCGGATGCGACTTGAACGCGAGCGTGTGCTCGAAGTACGGGGAGTAGACGTTGATCTTGTACGCGGCGAACGTGCGCACCTGGCGCTTCTGGTACTCGAGCGTCGGCATCGGGCCGCGCGAGAGGTCGTCGTGCAGGCCGCGCCACCGCATCGCCGGCCAGTCGCGCAGCACCGCGGGCTGCACGCGCGCGGCGTCGCCGCTGCCGCGCACGAGCTGCTTCATCGTCTGCAGCCCATAGAACGCGCCAGCGTCGCTCTCGGCGACGATCGTGGCGCCGCGGGCGTCGGCGACGAGCGCGTAGCCCTCGGCGGCCATCGCCGTGTCGAACGCGAGGCGGTGCTGGTCGAGCAGGTCGCGGCCGGTGCGGCCCGCGGCGCGCACGACGCGCACGCCGTACCCGCGCCCCCCGCCGAGCTCGGCGCGCACGCCGCGCTCGCGCAGCGCGGCGACGAACTCCTCGGCCGCCGCGCGCAGTCCGCGATCATCCCCGGCGTCGACGATGAGCGGCCCGTCGAGCGTGAGAAGCGCGCCGGCGGAGCGCACGTCGCGCGGCGCCGGGATCACGCGCAGCGATTCGGCGGGTTCGAGCGCGCGGGACGTGGTCTGGACGTCGACTTGGGCGTGCGCGGGTCCGGGCGCGGCGGCGGCGAACACGAGGGCCGACGCGAGGATGCGGAGTGGGGCAGGCGGCATCGCGAGAATGTCGGGAGTGGTGCAAGCCGGGACAAGCTGCTTCTCGTTGTACCCCGAACCGCAACGGCACACCGTTGGCGTCCTCGGCGCGCTTGGCGGCCTCGGCGTTGAACGTCGTTGCGGTTGGCGTTCGCATCGGGCAAGAACCCTCGACGTCCTCCGTGCCCCGGGGGTTCGCCGTCCCCCGCAACTAGAATTCCCGCATGCCCGAACGCGCCCTGCTCGACGCCCTCGAATCCGACGCCACGCTCGAGGCCGGCGGTCCCTTCCTCGCACTCGCCGCTCGCCACTTCGAGTCGACGCGCGCGGGAGAGGGACCCGTCTCGACGCCGCACGACGCGCGCGCGATCGCCGCGCGGTTCGACGAGCCGCTGCCGACCGGCCTCAAGCCCCTTGCGGAAGTCGTCGCGCGGCTCGAGCGCGATGTCATGGCCGACGTGAATCGCCTCACGCACCCGATGTACCTCGGGCATCAGGTCTCGGCGCCGCTCGCCGCCGCCGTGTGGAGCGAGGTCGTGATCTCGGCGATCAACAACTCCGTCGCGGTGTGGGAGATGTCCCCCGTCGCGACGGTGCTCGAGGAGCGCGTGATCGGCTGGATGCGCGCGCTCGCCGGGTTCGGGGATGCGGCCGGCGGCACGTTCACGTCGGGCGGAACCGAGGCGACGTTCACCGCGCTGCTCGCGGCGCGCGCCGCCTACGACCCAGACGCGTGGGCACAAGGGATGAAGTCTCCGCTCCCGGTGCTCGTCCACGGCGAGCACTCGCACTACGCGGTCACGCGCGCGGCCGGTGAGCTCGGGC
Source organism: uncultured Gemmatimonadaceae bacterium (assembly GCA_964428985.1). GTDB lineage: Bacteria > Gemmatimonadota > Gemmatimonadetes > Gemmatimonadales > Gemmatimonadaceae > Pseudogemmatithrix. The sequence continues at coordinate 15,203 of CAYSAR010000015.1, forward strand.
TCGGTACGGCGAACTGCGTCGCGATCCCGTCGCGCGACTTCCGCATGGACCCCGACGCGCTCGTGCGCACGCTCGAGCGGCTGCACGCCGAAGGCCGGCGGGCGATGGCCGTCGTCGCGACGGCGGGTTCGACGGCGACCGGATCGTTCGACGACCTCGCGTCGATCGCCGCGATCTGCGAGCGGTTCGGCACGTGGCTGCACGTCGACGGCGCGCACGGCGCGTCGGCACTGCTCTCGACGCGCCATCGCGAGCGCGTCAGTGGCATCGCCCGCGCGCGCACGATCGCCTGGGATCCGCACAAGATGATGCTGCTGCCCCTCTCCGCCGGCATGCTGCTCGCGCGCGACGTGAACGATCTCACGGCGGCGTTCGCGCAGCGTGCGCCCTACCTGTTCCACGGCAAGGAGGGCGAACGCAGCCTCGACCTCGGCACGCGCAGCTTCCAATGCTCGCGCCGCGCCGACGCGCTCAAGTGCTGGGTCGCGCTCCAGCGCCTTGGCGCGGACGGCATCGGCGCGCTGTACGAACGCCTGTGCGCCTTGACGACGTCGCTGCACGCGATGCTCGGCGAGCGTCGTGCGTTCGAGCGCATCCACGCGCCCGAATCGAACATCCTCTGCTTCCGCCACGAGGGGGACGACGACTTCAACCTGCGACTGCGCGAGCGCTACAACCGATCGGGTCGCGGGTGGATCACGACGACGGTGCTCGGCGGTCGTCGCGTGCTGCGCGTGACGATCATGAACCCGCGCACGACCGAGGCGCACCTCGAGCGACTGCTGGATGGACTCGAGTCCGAAGCGAAGGCCCTGCGTTGACTGGCGCCCGGCCGCCGGCGATGATATCTTAGAAGTGAGATGAAAGCGCCGACCGCCAAGGGCGCACGGACACCGCCGCGCCCGACCTACGATCCACCGACCGAGACCGCGCTCAAGCTCTGGGTCGTGCTGTCGCGTGCCCATGCGGCGATCGAGCGGCACGCGGCGGCGCACATCGCCGGCACGGGGATCGGCCAAGGCGAGTTCGCCGTCCTCGAGGCGCTCTACCACGCCGGGCCGATGCTCCTGGGCGAGGTGCAGCGCAAGGTGCTCGTGTCGAGCGGTGGCATCACGTTCCTCGCCGACCGGCTCGAGAAGCGCGGCCTCGTCGAGCGCCTTCCCTGCGAGACCGACCGCCGCGCGCGCTACATCGCGCTCACCGACGAAGGGCGTGCGCTCGTCGCCGGGATCTTCCCGGCGCACGCCGAGGTGATCCGGCGCGCGATGAGCGGCCTCGGCCTGGCCGACCAGCGCGAGGCGACGGCGTTGCTCCGCACGCTCGGGACGGAAGCCGAGTCGCTTGCGCCGCTCGCGCCGGCTGGAGACGAACCCGAGCGGGACGTGAAGCCGGTCGAACGGCGAAAGGGCAGTCGCCGGAGCCGATCGGCGCGGGGTTGACAGGAACTTTCAGTTGCCATCGTGTCTTAGTAGTGAGAGATTTACTTGTTGAGGTCACCATGGGCTCCCCCGTCACCACCGGCTTCCATCACATCACGCTCGTCACCGCCGACGCACGCCGCGCCGACGAGTTCTACCGCGAGACGCTCGGCATGGCGCTCGTCGCGGGCGAGGTCGATCACGCCGGGCCGGACTCGACGCCGCTCTGGTACTCGACCGAGAACGGGGCGCCGGGCACCCTCGTGCACGTGATCGAGGACGCCGAGGCCGCGCGCGGTCGCTACGGCGTGGGCGGGACGCATCACTTCGCGTTGGGCACCGCGACGTACGACACGCTGTTGATGTGGAAGCGGCGGCTCACCGATCGAGGCATCCCCGTCACCGGGCCGATGCCGCGCGGCTACTTCACGTCGCTCTACTTCCGCGATCCCGATGGTCAGGTCGTCGAGATCGCGACGGCGGGGCCCGGCTATGCGCTCGACGAACCGATCGAGGCACTCGGTCGCGACGTCAAGGCGCAGGACGCCTCTCAGCTGCCAGGTGGCCGCGACGAGGCGCGCATCGCCGCGACGACGCATCCCGCGCCGGTGCCGACCATCACGCCCGCGATGGCGCTCGACGGGCTGCACCACATCTCGGCGATGACCGACGACATCGAGCGGGCGCACGTGTTCTACGAGCGCGCGCTCGGCCTGCGGATCATCAAGCGCACGATCAACCAGGACGACCCCGACACGCCGCACTGGTTCTGGGCGAACTACGACGGCTCGCGCGTGCTGCCGCACAGCTCGTGGACGCTGTTCGGCTGGACGCCGCGCCACCCGAAGGCGCGGCTTGGCATCGGCCAGTCGCGCGTCGTCGCGTTCCGCGCCGGCGATGCGTCGCAGCTCGATACGTGGCGCGCGCACCTGCTCGCGCTCGGGCTCGACGTCACGCCCATCGACACGACGGGGCGCTTCGCCTCGATCGGCTTCCATGCCCCCGACGGGCAGCCGCTCGCGCTCGTCGCCGACGGACCCACTGCCTCATCCGACCGGTAACACCATTCATCGCGCCAAGGAGACCCGCATCATGATTTGGACCATCGATCCCGCCCACGCCCTCGTCGAGTTCTCGGTCAAGCACATGGCCATCGCGACCGTCAAGGGGCATTTCAAGAGCTTCACCGGCACCGGCGAGACGAACGACGCCGGCATGCCGACGTACTTGCGCATGGACATCGACACGTCGAGCATCTTCACGAACAACGACCAGCGCGACGCGCACCTGCGCTCGGCGGACTTCTTCGAGTCGGAGAAGCATCCGACGATGACGTTCGTCTCGCGGAAGGTGAGCGGCACGCCGGACGACGTGCGCATCGAGGGAGACCTCACGATCCGCGGCATCACGAAGCCGGTGACGCTCAAGGGCGAGATGTCGCAGGTGGTCACGGACCCCTGGGGGAACCAGCGCAGGTCTCTCGCCGTGACCGGGAAGCTTTCGCGCGAGCAGTGGGGCCTCACGTGGAACCAGACGCTCGAGTTCGGCGGCTTCATGGTGAGCGACGAGGTGAAGCTCAGCATCGAGGCCGAGGCGGTCGCGACGGCGGAGGAGGCGCAGGGCGCCGCGGCGGGCGCGGGCGACGCCGTCGGGAAGTAGCGGCGGACGGGTCCAAGCGACGGGCCGTCGGTGCGCGTGCACCGGCGGCCCGTCGTCGCGCATAGCGATTCGCGCCGCGCACGCGTAACGTAGTCGGCCTCACCGTCCCACCCACGAGGGAGAGTCCGACGTGCTTCGTTCGTCCCTGCCACGCGCGGCACGCCGCGCGCTGCTCGCCATCGCCGTCGCGTCGCCATTCGTCGACACCGCGGCGCAGCAACCCGCCGCCCAAGGCGCACAAGCGCGGCCGGCGCAACATGGCCAGCGCGCCCCGCGCCTCGCGATCCGCAACGCGACGATCGTCGACGGCAACGGCACGCCGGCGCGCGGCCCCGCCGACATCATCATCGTGGGCGACACGATCGCACAGGTCGCATTCCTCGATGCGACAGCGGTGGCCGAGGGGCGCGCGCGGCGGCAGCCGGCGGACGTGGAGATCGACGCGACGGGCAAGTTCGTGCTGCCGGGATTGATCAACGCGCACGCGCATCTGCAGGACAACCGCGCCGGCTATCCACAGCCGTACGAGTACACGCTCAAGCTCTGGCTCGCGTCGGGAATCACGACCGTGCGCGAGGTCGGCGGCAACAACGCCGACCTCTTGAAGGCGCGCGCCGACGAGCGCGCGGGGACGGCGGTGTCGCCGCGCATCTATCCCTACCTGCGCTTCGGCGGCGCGCGCACGCCGGCGCAGGCGCGCGAGCGCGTGCGCGCGCTCAAGGCGCAGGGCGCCGACGGCATCAAGATCGCCGGCCTCGACCGCGACATCCTCATGGCGATGCTCGACGAGGCGAAGAAGGTCGGGCTGCGCGTCGCGCACCACGTCGGCGTCGAGGAGACGAACGTCTGGGACGACATCGCCGGCGGCACGACGACAATCGAACACTGGTACGGCATCCCCGACGCGGCGATTCCCGACAAGCGCCAGCATTTCCCGAGCGACTACAACTACAACGACGAGACCGACCGCTTCCGCTGGGCCGGCCGCCTCTGGCGCGAGGCCGACCCGGGGCTGCTCGATTCGGTGCTCACGTCGATGATCCGCGCGAACGTCGCGTGGGTCCCGACGCTCGACATCTACGAGGCGAGCCGCGACCTCCAGCGCGCGCAGTCCTCGCCTTGGTTCCGCGACTATCTCCACCCGGCGCTCGAGGAGTACTTCAAGCCCGATCCGTCGAACCACGGCTCGTACTTCATCGGTTGGAGCTCGACCGACGAGGTTTACTGGAAGGAGAACTACCGCATCTGGTTCGCGGCGCTGCGCGAGTTCGAACGCAAGGGCGGGACGATTGCCTGCGGCGACGACGCGGGCTTCATCTACCAGCTTTACGGCTACGGGCTCATCCGCGAGATGGAGCTGCACCAGGAAGCGGGCTTCCACCCGCTCAAGGTGA
>CAYSAR010000016.1:0-8664 GCA_964428985.1 uncultured Gemmatimonadaceae bacterium
CATTCGCATGATTTTCGAGCGGAATCGCGAGAATCACCCCTTCGGGTGATGCCCCAGCGCCCGCCGAACCGCTAGCATCGGCCGTCCTCAACCCCCTACAGGAGACCAGATGCGGAAGATCGTCCTGACGTTCGGCCTGATCGGCGGCACGCTGCTGTCGATCATGATGTTCATGACGCTGCCGTTCATGGACAAGATCGGCTTCGACAAGGGCATGTTCGTCGGCTACACGACGATGGTGCTCGCGTTCCTCATGGTGTACTTCGGCGTCCGTTCGTATCGCGACAATGTCGCCGGCGGGTCGATCTCGTTCGGCCGTGCGTTCAAGGTCGGCGCGTTGATCTCGCTGATCACGATGACCTGCTACGTCGCGACCTGGCAGTACATCTATCACCGGATCACGCCGGACTTCATGGATGCCTACACGGAGTACGCGCTCAACAAGCAGCGCGCCGCCGGCGCGACGGAAGCCGAGATGGCGAAGCTGGAAGCGGACATGCAGAAGTTCGCCGAGGCGTACAAGAACCCACTCGTGAACATCGGCTTCACGTTCCTCGAGCCGATGCCGATCGCGCTGCTCGCGACGCTGATCTCGGCAGGTGCGCTGAGCCGGCGGAAGCGAGGCGCCCCGGGTACCTCACCCGAGGGAGCACGGGCCTAGGTCATCGGCTGGCGCGACGCGCGGACGCGCCGCAAGTTGGGCGCACCCCTTCCGGAGAGATGACCGTGCGTCGCGTCCTCGCTGTGTTGCTCCTCGCCGCGACCGGATGCGGCGGCGGTTCGAAGGTCGAGAGCGAGCCGGAGACGGCCGCCCTGCCCTGCAACGTCGAGACGGTCGGCGCCGAGGCGTGGAAGCTCGTCGAGACGGAGGACTTCACGTTCTGCGTGCCGCGGTCCTGGCGCGTGCGGGCGGGGCGAGTGACGCACCCGGGCGGCAATCTGCGTTGGGCACGCGGGACGGCCCCCCAGACGCGCGTGTCGTTCCAAGTACGGAGCGTCGTCGTGGGCGGCGGCGGATCGGCGCCGCCACGCGTGCCGTCCACGTCGTCGTCCACGAGCGGTCTCAACACGGCGAACGAGATCATCGCCGGCCACAGCGCGCGACTCTGGATGTACCCGCGCGAGCAGCGTCTCGCGACCGGCGTCGAGTTCACCAATCCGGCAGTGCACTTCCTCGGCGAGGCGTCGGATGAGAAGCTCGCCGAGCAGCAGTGGAACGCGTTCCGGACGATCCGATTCAGGCGCTGACGGTGTCGCTGGGGTTCGCCAGGTAGCGCGGTAGGAGGTCGGCCCGCATCGCACGCTGTTCCGGCGTCAGGTGCCGCGCCCCGCGCACGAAGCCGACGCAGCCCGCCGCGCCGCACCGGCACGCGAACGGCTCGGCCATGTCCCACTCGGTCGTGTTGTAGTCGAACGTCACGTCCGCGCCGGCGGCGATGTCACGCAACGCGATCACCTCGCGGTCGCGGATCACCGTCGACGGGTCGCAGGCGTGGTTCATGTACCGCCAGTACCGGCGCGCGACGCGATCCTGCGGGTCGCGCGCATCGCCTTGGTCGAGGTGGAGCTCCCAGCCGACCTGGAGCGAGTACTTCGTCGGCACCGGCGTCTCGCGTCCCTCGATGCGGAAGAGCCGCTCACCCGCGGCAACGGGCTTGATGGCGACGAGCCGTCGTTCGTGCTGTTCGACGAGCACGCCGACAAGGTCAGAGTCGCAATGGAGGATCGTGCCGGGGAGGGACGCGTCGGCATCGTCACGCGCGTCCGGGATGTGCGCCCGTTGGGCGTTGGAGGTCATAGATGGGCGGGAAGGATGGCGACGCCGGGCCGTTCGCGCCAGCGTCGCCATCCGGCCATGCTCACAACGGCGTGCGCGTCCCCGCCGCGTCGCGCTCGGCTTGGAGCCGCCGCTGCAGCACCTGGAGTCGGGCGCGCAGCTCGAGCATCTCGAGCTCGGCGCGCTTGAGCACCAGCGAGTCCATGGCCCCCGCACCCACACCGTTCCTCGCGCGCCGCACCTGGTCCTCGGCGACTCGTGACCGTTGCAGCATGTGCTCGATCTCGAACATCACCTGCGCGCGGCGCTCGCGACGGGCGATCTCCTCCCGGGAGAGGTTCTCCTCGACATGCGCGCGACGGAGGTTGAGCCGCGTGGCGAGGAGCTGGAACCGCATCTTCGCCTCCGACACGTCGAGTTGCGCGTCCTGCAGCGAGCTCTCCGCCGCCGCGCCGACCTCGAACTGGCGCCGCACCTCGTCCGCCATCGACTCCGCCGCCTGAAGGCGCTGCTGCGCGACATGCGCCTCCATCTGGAGTCGCTCCTTCACGAAATCGCGCTCGCCCACGAGCGGGGCCCAGAGCTCATCGCGCGGCGCGGCGGCGGTCGCGCGGATCTCGGCGAGGTTCAGTTCGAGCTGCGCCGCACGCACCTCCTGCTCGCGCATCTCGCGCTCGGCCTCCACGAGCGACTGACGGGAGAGCGCGCCCGCCTCGAACGACCGCCGCGCGCGCGTGAGGTTTTCCCGCGCGAGCTCGAGTCGCACGGCGGCCAACTGTCGTTCGACATCGAGCGAGCGCTCAAGCTCCGTCCGCTGCCGCTCCTGCTGCACCTGCGCCGACGCCAGCTGTGCGCCCATCCCGACGAAGAGTCCGACGACGAGCAGCGCGACGGCGCGCGCGCGTTGCCGCCACCGCGTGCGACGACGCGTCGAGGGTGGCGCCCCGTCGGGCGCCGGCGCATGGAACGCCGCGACGACCTCCTGCTCCAGCGAGGCCCGGAACTCGGGACTCGGAACGTGCCGTCCGATGTCGATGCTCATGAGACTCCTCCTTCGGCCTTCAGTGGTGGGACCCCGTCGCGTTCGAGCTCGGTGCGCAGGCGCTCACGCGCCCGACGCAGCCGGCCCTCGACGGCGCGCTCGGAGATCCCCAGTGATTCGGCGAGCTGCGCCATGCGACGCCGCTCGAAGTGGAATGCCTCCAACAGCCGCGCTTCGTGCTCCGGCATGCGCGCGAGCGCGGCGTTCACTGTCCGGGCGACGTCGGCCGAGTCGAGCGCGTCGTCGGCGTCGAGCGCAGCGTCGACGAGGGCCGCCGGCACCGCCTCGAGCGGCACCGGTTCCTGCCGTCGCAGGTGGTTCAGGATCAGGTTGCGCGCGACCGTCGTGAGCCAGGCAATCGGGCGGTCGGGCAAACCGGTGCGCCGCCATTCCCGCACGGCGCGAAGCCAGGTCTCCTGCGTCACGTCCTCCGCGAGTTGCCGCACGCCACCGCACCGACGCGACGCGTAGCCGTACAGCACGTCCACCGTCTCGCGGTAGACCTCCGTCAGCTTCGCTTCGGTGAGGGGCGCTGGCATGTGGACCCGGAAGGGAGGACGCTCATTCGACACGCGAAGGCCGGGAATCCCACGCCGCGCCGAGCGGGCAGTCACCCCGCGCGTCGCTTCCGAGCCTCGCGTAGCTGCTGCACCCCTCGCCAGACGAGCGCAGCACCTCCCCATGTTGCCATCACGGCCACCGGGTACGCGAGCGCCCAGGGGAAGAGGAACACCAGCGCCGCGAACGCGAGCAGCACCCAGCCGGTCGCTGTCGTGAGTCGCGCCTCGACCGGGCCGAGCGATCGGCGGTTCGTGAGCACGCCACCCATCGCGTTGCCGAGGCGGACGGCGCCCGCCGCGGCGCGATAGGTGCTCCCGCCGGCCTCGAAGCGCTTGCGGCGCCGCCGGTGATCGCCGGCCGAACGCACGTCCCGCCGAGTCGATGAAAGCCGCCGCCGCGCGTCGAGCACGATCTCGGTCGACTGCTCGAGGTCCTGCTCGTACTGCTCCTCCATCTGCCTGGCGAACGCCTCGTCCTCGACGACGCAGTCGAGTTCGCAGTTGCCGAGCCAGCTCGTGACGTTGAGGTTCGTCGAGCCGACGCGCGCCCACTTGCCGTCGGCGACGGCGGTCTTCGCGTGCATCATCGAGCCGCCCCACTCGAACACGCGCACGCCGGCCTCGAGCAGCGTGCGGTACCCGGCGCGCGTGAACGGCTGCACGAACTTCACGTCGGTCGCGTCGGGGACGAGCAGCCGCACGTCGACGCCGTCCATCGCCGCGGCGCGCAGCGCCTGCACGTACGCGCTGATGCCGCTGTAGTACGCGTCGGCGAGCCAGAGGCGCTTGCGCGCGATCGCCGCGACGAGTTGGTCGAGGCGCAGCAGACCGGCGGTCGACGGCTCGGTCGCGACGATGCGGACATGCGTGTCGCCGACCGGTTCGATCGGTTCGAGGGGGAAGGTCTCGGTGAGGGGCTCGCCGGCGAGCGCCCAGGTGCGTGCGAACGCACGCTCGAGTTCGTCGACCGCCGGGCCTTCGAGTAAGACGCCGGTGTCGCGCCAGGGCGGCACCTGATTCTCGGCGTCGCCCGCCCACTCCCCACCCACGCACAGCCCACCGACGAAGCCGATGCGCCGGTCGACGACACAGACCTTGCGATGGTCCCGCGAGAACACGCCGAGCGGATTCGACAGCTTCGGCGGATTGAAGCAACGCAGCTCGACACCCGCCTCGGCCAACGGCGTCCAAAACGCGCGCTTGGCGCGGCTCCGGTTGCCGAGCCAATCGTAGAGGATGCGGACCTTCACGCCCTCGCGCGCCTTCGCGATGAACGCCTCGGCGAACTCCTGGCCGGTCGCGTCGTCGCGCAGGTAGTAGCTCTCGAAGTGGATGTGGTCGGTCGCGTTGCGGATGGCGTCGAGCCAGCAGGGGTAGTTCTGCTCCCCGTTCACGAGCAACCGCGCGCGATTGCCGCCGACGAGCGGCGCACCCGCGGCGCGGGAGAACATCTGGTCGGCTTGCTCGCGCCACGTCATGAGGGGCATCTGGATGGTAGAATACCCCCCAGCGTGCGGATGGGATGTGAGATGGGAGAGGAGAGATCACTCCCCCTCCGTTGCGCCCACTTCAGATCCGGGAGGCGACCATGAACGCCCACCTCACCCTCATCCTCGTCTGGCTGACGACGGGACTCGCCGCGGTCGGCGGGTCGATGCTCGGCGGCGGCTGGGGCCAGCGGTCGCTCTTCGCCGGCGCGATCGTCGGAGGTGCGATCGGCGTCTTCGTGGGCACGACGCTCGCGGCGATGTTCCACTGGATGCCGGCGCATGCCCGTGGTCGAGCGACCGCGTGGGGCGTCCTCGGCTTCGCGATCGCCGCGCCGATCGCCGTGCTCAACCTCGACACGCCGGTGACGCCGATTCTCGCGTGCAGCCTCGCGGGCGTCGGCGCGCTCGTCGGCGTGGGGCGCGCCGGCGCGTCGCCGGACTAGGGGCGCGTCAGAGGTACTTGAGCCAGCGCACGTCCGGCCGCGACGCCTTGAAGCGGGCGTACCATCGGCACGCGACGTAGAGAACGACGATCGCGATCGCCCACACCGCATACAGTTCGGCCAGACTCCACGCATATCCGTCGGGCGCGGGCGACGCGCCCATCGGATGGTTCTCGAAGAGCCAGGGACTCACCGCGCCGTCGCGCATGCGCGTGAACGCCAGCGCGAGCGCGTGGATCAGCGGGATGTGCAGCACATAGAAGAAGAATGGCACGCGCCCGAAGATCTCGAGCACCTGCGAGACGATGCCGCGCATGCGTTCGGCGAGTGGCATCAGCGCGATCGTCGGCCCGAGCGTCATGAGCAGGAACTGGAACGACGCCGGGTACTTGCTCGTGTTGAGGAACGAGATCCAGGCCGGCGTCTCGCCGCCTGTCTCGAACGCCTGCGGGTCCCCGTACAGATTCGTTGCGCGCAGCAGGACGAAGAGCAGCGTCGCGCCAAGTCCGAGCCGGACGCAGAGGCGATCGCGCCGCGCTGGTTCGCGTTCGAGCAAGCGTCCGAACGCGTAGCCGACGGCCATCACCGCGAACCAGGGGATGATCGTGTAAAGCACGACGAGCGACGGACCCTCGGCATTGATCGGCGCCGAGAAGAACCCGACGTAGAGCAGCTTGAGCCACGCGCTCTCCGTGCCGTAGGGCATCGCGAAGAGGTTGTGGCCGGCGATGACGGTGAGCCCGACGGTCGCGATCATGGCGACGGGCAGGCGTGACAGCGCGGCGAGGATGATCATCGACCATCCGATCACCCAGATGACGCCGGCCATGTTGTAGCTGCCGTAGTCGATATTGAACGTCCAGGCGAGGCGCAGGACGGTCAGCTCGAGCACGATGAGCCAGAGTCCGCGCGTGAGCAGGAACCGCGCGAGGTCCCCATGTTTGCGACCGTAGACCCACGCGCTGGTGCCGGCGAGGAAGAGGAAACCCGGCGCGCAGAAGTGCGTGACCCAGCGCGTGAGGAAGATGCCGGCGGTCGCGCCTCCGGCGGGCAGTCCGGAGTAGACACGTACGTGATCGATCGCCATGCGCACCATGACGACGCCGCGGAGGATGTCGATGGAGCGGATGCGCCCGGCTGGGCCGGGGACCGGTTCTGGCATGCATGATTCTCCGGCGCGCCGGGCTGGCCCGCAACTCGGGGAGGCGCCGACACCGCGCTGACCCTTCGCGCCTTTCTTTCCCGGCGCGCGATGGCCCAGATTTCGGGACCACGTCGTCCGGAGACTTGATGCCCGCACGTCCCTACGTTCGTACGCTCGTTCCCTTCGCCGTCGCGCTGACGCTCTCGCTCGCGGCCGCCTCGGCGGCCGCCGCCCAGCCCGGCGGCAACCGAGGCACGCAGATCCAGCAGGGCGAGGAATGCCCTGCCGGCATGACCGAGGTCCGCCCACGCAATTGCCAAGCGCCGACGATGCCGCCGCCGAGCATCGTCGACTACCGGCCGCGCTCGACGCTCATCGTGCCGGAGAACATGCGGCCGAAGGCGAAGTACCCGGTGATCGACTATCACGGGCACCCGCGCGGCGAGATCGGCAGCCTCGAGGGGCTGAACCGGCTTCAGCAAGAGCTCGACGCGCTCAACATCCGCATCATCGTCGCGGCGAACAACACGTCGGGACAGTCGCTCGTCAATGGCGTCGCGCTCGTGAACTCGTCCTCGATGAAGGACCGCGTGCGCTTCCTCACCGGCATCAGCTTCCGAGACGTCGGACCCGGATGGGCGGAGCGTGCGATCGCGCAGCTCGAGGCCGACGTGAAGGCCGGCGCGGTCGGCATCGGCGAGATCGGCAAGGGGCTCGGCCTGAGCACGCGCAAGGCCGATGGCTCGCGCCTGCGCATCGACGACCCCGACCTCGATCCCGTCTGGCAGGCGGCGGCACGGCTCAACCTGCCGGTCTTCATCCACACCGCGGACCCGCAGGAGTTCTGGCAGCCGATCGATAACAAGAACGAGCGGTGGCTCGAGCTCGCGCTCTTCCCCGGCCGGCGCTACGGCCCCGAGTTCCCGTCGTTCGAGCAGCTCATGACCGAGCGTGACAACATGATGCGCCGCAACCCGCGCACGCAGTTCGTCATCGCGCACTTGGGGTGGCACGCGAACGACCTCGGCCGCCTCGCGAAGCTCATGGACGAGATGCCGAACGTGTACGCCGAGGTCGGCGCGGTACTCTACGACATCGGACGGCAGCCGCGTGCGGCCCACGACTTCTTCGTGAAGTACCAGGACCGCATCCTGTTCGGGAAGGACTCCTACCAGCCAGTGGAGTACCCGTACTATTGGCGGGTCTTCGAGACGCGTGACGACTACTTCGACTACTACCGCGACTACCACGCGTACTGGAAGCTCTACGGCATCGACCTGCCGGACGAGGTGCTGAAGAAGGTGTACTACAAGAATGCGTTGAAGCTGACGCCGGGGATCCCGCAGGCGGGGTGGCCGCGGTGAGATGCAGGTGGCAGAGGGAAGGTGGCAGGTAGCGGGTCACGACGCGGGGGCGGGCCAGTTAGGCTCCGCCCCCGCGTCGTCACTGCCCTCTGCCACCTGCCCGCTGCCACCTGCGAATGAAGCTCACTCCGCCTTCAGCGTCACCGCCGGATCGACCCGCGCCGCCCGCAGCGCCGGCAAGAACGTCGCGAGCGCCGCGACGGAGATGAGCACCAACGGCACGGCGACGAAGGTCATCGGGTCGCTCGTATTGTCGCCGTAGAGCAGGCCGCGCAGCAGGCGGCTCGCACCCCACGCGCCCGCGAGGCCGATCAGGGTACCGATGCCGACGAGCGTCAGGCCTTGGCGCATGATCAGCCGCACGACGTCCCACGCCCCGGCGCCGGTCGCCATGCGGATGCCGATCTCGCGGGTGCGCTGCGCGACGCTGTACGCCATCACGCCGTACATCCCGACGCTCGCGAGCACGAGCCCGAGCACGCCGAACACGCCGAGCGCGAGGCCGGTCAGCCGCGCCGGCAGCAGCGTGATCCCCAGATGGCTCTCCATCGTGCGCACGTTGCTGACCGGCATCGTCGCGTCGAGCGCCGCGACCTCGTTGCGCACGATCGGCAGCACCGACATCGGGTCGCCGGCGGTCTTGACGATCACCGACGTCCCCGCGAACCAGAGCTGCTGCTGCGCGAACCACATGTGCGGGAGCGGTGCCTCGCCGAGGCGCACGTACTTCCCCGTCGGCACGACGCCGACGATCGTGAAGTCGCGGCCGGCCGTCCGCCCGATGCGCCCCTCGGCCTTCTCGCCCGGCCACAAGCCGTCGCCGAACCGCTGGTTTACGACGATC
>CAYSAR010000016.1:8674-19585 GCA_964428985.1 uncultured Gemmatimonadaceae bacterium
CGCGCGCACCGCGCCGCTGTCGTCTCGCGTCTCGAACTCGCGCCCTTCGAGCATCGGGATGCCGAGCGTGCGGAAGTAACCCGGGCTCACGATCGCGTAGTGGATCGACATGTTCTCGTTCTCGGCCGGCGCGTACCCCGGGATCGTCACGCCGCGGTCGCTGTTGTTGAGGCCGAGCGGCACGGCGTCGATCGTCGCGACGGACTTGATCCCGGGATTCGTCGAGAGCCGGCCGAGCAGCGTCTGGTAGAACTGCTCGCCGCGCCCGCGATCGTAGCCCTGGAGCTGCGGATCGAGATCGACGATGAGGAGATTCTCGCTCACGAAGCCCTTGTCGATCGCCGTCGCGTTCTTGAGGTTCGCGAGGAAGAGTCCGGCGCCGGTCAACAGGATCATCGAGAGCGCCATCTGCGCGACGACGAGGGTGCGGCTCATGCGCGAGCGTCCGCCGGCGCCGGCGATCTCGCCCTTCAGCGCCGGCACGAGCGCCGGCCGCGTCGCCGCGAGCGCCGGCACGAGTCCGAAGAGCACGCTCGTCACGAGCGACGCCCCGACCGCGAACGCGAGGACGACTGGGCTCAACCGCAGGTCGGGTGCGAAGTCGATGTCGATCGGGAGCCTGATCCCGTTCGTGAGGCGGATGACCCACCACGCGAGCAGGAGCCCCGCGCCACCCGCGAGCACGGCGAAGAGCACGCTCTCGACGAGTAGCTGGCGCACGAGCACGCCGCGCCGCGCGCCGAGTGCGAGCCGCACCGCCATCTCGCGCGCCCGGTCGCGCGACCGCGCGAGGAAGAGGTTCGCGACGTTCACGCAGGCGACGAGGAGCAGCAGCGCGACGACGACCATGACGACGCTCGAGAGCCCGAGCGACGCGCCGCGGAAGCTGGGATGGATCCCCGCCTCCGACTGCGGCACGACGCCGATGCCCGCGCGCTGGTATGAATCGGGGAACTCGGCGCGAAGCTCCTCGTTGATGGCCTGGAGGCGCGCGAGCGCCTGCTCCGCCGTGACGCCCGGCTTCAGCCGCGCGACGATGTTCATGTAGTTGTTGTTGCGATTCTCGAACGTGCTCCCCGGGCGCAACTGCTCGAGCTGCATCAGCGGCATCCACATCGCCGGCGGCGCCATCGCGAGCGCACCGGCGAACTCCTCGGGCGCGATGCCGATGATCTCGACCATGCGCCCATTCACGGGAACGCGCTTGCCGATGATGTCGGGATCCGAGCCGAAGTGCAGGCGCCAGCCATTGTGACTCAACACGGCGACCGGATGCGCGCCACGTCCTTCGTCCTCCGCCGCGACGAAGCCGCGCCCGCGCGTCACGTTCACGCCGAGCGTGTTGAAGAAGTCGGCCGAGACCATCTGGCCGAACACCCGCACCGGCCGTTCACCCGCCGCGACGTTCATCGTCACGAACGACCACGCCGAGACGCCGCTGAAGACATCACCCGACCGGCTGCGCACGTCGAGGAAGTGGGGAATCGAGTTCGAGCCGTACTCCTGCCCCGGCCACGTGCGATAGACCTGGAGGATCCGGTCGGGCTGCGTGACGCCGGGCAATGGACGCAGGATCAGCGCCTCGACCGCGGCGAACACCGCCGTGTTGAGCCCGATGCCGAGCGCGAGCGTCAGCACGACGATGCCCGTGAAGAGCGGGCTCTTCGCGAGCATGCGGCGGGCGAACCGGAAGTCGGCACGGAGCGCCGACAGCGAGAGGAGGGAGCCGGTGGCGGGAGTCGTCATGGTACCGAGGATTGGAGGGTGCCGCGAAGCCCTACGGGAGGCGCGAGACACGAGTTCCGCCGGCTCGTGCCCGAACCCGACATTCGCTACGTGCTGTCCTTGCCGGTGCCAAAATCCAGCTCGTACGTCTCCGCCATCAGCCCGTCGCCGAACTCCCGGTTCGGCTCGCGGTGCACGCGCCTGAAACCCTCGCCCTCGTAGATGCGCCGCGCCGAATGCAGGACGTCGACCGTGAAGAGCGTGACGCGCTCGTAGCCGCAGGCGCGCGCGAAGTCGAGGCAGGTCCGGACGAGCGCCGCCCCGATCCCCATCCCGCGCGCCGACGGCTCGACGAGCAGGAGGCGCAGCTTCGCGACCGTCGCCGACTTCCGCACGAGCATGATGCTGCCGACGCTCTCACCGTCTCGTTCCGCAATCCAGCAGCGCTCACCCGTCGGATCGAACTGCTTGACGTAGTCGGCGACGATGCGCGCGCAGAGTGCCTCGAAGCGCACGTCCCACCCGTGTTCGGCGGCGTAGACGACACCGTGGCGCCAGACGATCCAGCCGAGGTCGCCGATGCCGGCCTCGCGGATCGTGAACGCCGATGCCGCTGGCGCCGCGGTGGCCCCGCCGACGCCGACGGTGGCGAGGATCGACGACATCGCCGTCGTGAGCGTCGCCCGTGCGGTGGGGGCGAGGGGCGCGAGGAGCCCCTCGATGACCTCGACCTGTCGCTTGTCGATACGGTCGAAGGCGCGACGTCCTTTCAGGGTGAGCGCGAGGCGCGAGCGCCGTGCGTCGACGGGCGACCGCCGGCGCCTGAGAAGGCCATCGCGCACGAAGCGTCGCAGGATGCGGCTCAGGTACCCGGCGTCGAGTCGCAGGTCCCGCGCGATCTCGGCGGCCAAGGGCTCCGGTCGGCTCGCGAGCTCGTAGAGGACACGCGCCTCGCTGAGGGAGAAGGGCGAATCGAGGACCTGCTCATCGAGGACGCCGATCCGCTGGGTCCATTCGCGATTGAACCGGCGGACGAGGGCGACATCGGACGGCATCGACGGGTCCTGGGGAGGGGATGCCCGGAATCTCCGCCGATTGTTGACTTTGTCAACTATCGGGCGCGGCTAGCGCCAGAACCCTTCCCTGCGCCGCGGGCCGGCGCGGAAGCCGTCGCGAGCGCCTCCCGGGGCCGACGCGTGCGCGAGGCCACGTTCCACGAGATCCTTGAGTCCGAGCAACATCCGCTCCCAGTTCCGTCGGAACTCGGCCTTCACCGACTCCGCGAGCGGCCCAGGGAGCGCGTCGTTCCACTGCGTCACGGTCACGCGCGTGCCGTCGGCGACGTCGTCAAGCTGGAATCGCACGAGGTGACGGTCCTGCGGCTTCTCCGGCTCGCCCTGCGGACCGCGCCAATGGGTGTAGCTGAGCTCGCGCCCCTCGACGAACGACTGGATCTCGCCGCGATCCTCATAGCGCTTCCCCTGCCACTCGCCGGTGAACTTGATCGGGTGGCCCGGCTCCCAGTCGGTCGCGACGTCGGCGCCCAGGAAGTAGCGGCGGATCAGGTCAGGGTCGGTCAAGGCATGCCAGACGTCGTCCGCGCTCGCGTCGATCGTCGTGCTCACGGTGACGGTCGGTTCGATCATGTCAGCCTCCGGCTGCGTCTCCGTCCGTGAACGTGTGGTCGCCGCGCGGGGGTTCCCCGTCGCATGACGGCACCGGTGAGCGACACCGGTGATACCAGTCACGACTGCGATCGTCGCATATGCACAGATTTCACTCGGCACGCAGCGCGTCGCTGCGCCTGCCGACCACCATCATCCGAGCCATGTCCACACACCACCGACGCGCGCCGCGTACCGTCGCGCTCGCCCTGCTCGCCGGCCTGCCGCTGCTCGGCGCCTGCGAGGTCCCGTCCGAGGCGCCGATCTTCCGGCAGCCCTGGGTCATCCCCGCCGACACGGTGACCGTCGCCGCGGCGGATCTCCTCCCTGATGGCATCACGATCAGCGGCACCGCGTTCGCGTTCGACACGCCGGGCGCGAACTTCTCGGCCACGCTCGCCGACCTGTGCGACGAGCCGGCCTGCCAGGCGCCGGGCACCGTGACCGCGCCGACACCGGCGTTCACGACGACGCCGGGCGCGCTCGCGTCGTCGGTCGACTTCCCCGCCGGCGTCACGTCGGCGACGTCGGGCGGCGCGATCATCAACGTCCAGATCACGAACAATCTCGGCTTCGACCCGCTGCGTCCGAACGGCGCGGGGACGGCGCCCTTCGGGACGATGACGATCACCGTGAGCAGCGGGACGGCCGAGCAGGAGTTCGTGATGACCGGCGCGACGCAGTCGCTCGCGAACGGCATCACGACGCCGCTCGTGCTGCTCCTCCAGAACGGCCTGACGCTCGCCGGCGCGCTCGACGTCGATGTCGCGTTCGACGTGCCGGCCGGCGGCAGCGCGACGATCAGCGGCTCGAACGGCATCGCCGTCGCGGTGTCGGTGCAGGAGTTCCTCGTCACGCAGGCGACGATCGCGCTCGATGAGGACGTCTCGACCGATCCGACCGAGTTCGACCTCGAGGACATCGACTTTGACGAGGAGATCCAGGGCGGCGCCGTCCTCATGGACATCGTCAACCCCCTCACCGCGAGCGGGACGTTCAACGCGACGTTCTTCGCGCCGGCGCAGGATGGCCAGCCGAGCGTCACGATCGCGAAGCCGTTCACGATTGCCGCGCAGCCGACCTCGACGGCGACGATCACGCTGTCGCAGTCGGAACTCCGTTCGCTCGTCGGGAAGCAGGGCGTGACGATCCGCATGGATGGGATCGTGACCGGCACCGGGCCGGGCGGCACCGTCACCGTGACGCCGGCGTCCGAGATCACCGTCCGCACGAAGCTGCAGTTTACCATCGACATCGGGGCCTGACCCATGACACGCACCATCGTCAGCGGCCGCGCCTCGTTCGCGGCGCTCGCTCTCACCGCGGCGCTCGCCGTGCCCGCCGCGCTCGGCGCGCAGGGCAACGCCAGCTCCGCTGCCTCGGGCATGGGCGGCAACTACACCGCCGTCGCCCGCAACTTCAACGCGGTCGCTTGGAATCCCGCGAACCTCGCGCTCCCCGGCAACTCGCGCTTCTCGCTCGCGATCATCTCGCCGCAGATCGGGCTCGGCATGGGGCCGCTCACGCTCGGCGACCTGAACGACTACAGCGGCCGCGTCGTGCCCGACAACGTGCGCAACGACTGGCTGCGGAAGATCGCCGACGCCGATGGCCAGCACCTCGGCGGCGACATGGACGTCACCGCGCTCGCGCTGTCGGCGGGCCGCCTCGCGTTCAGCGCGACGAGCACGCTGCGCACCGACGGCGCGATGCCGGCGGGCGTCGCCGAGTTGCTCATGTTCGGCAACGCCGGACGCACCGGCAGCCCGCAAGACTATGCGTTCGATGACCTCGCCGTCGACGCGAACGTGACGTCGACGTTCGCCGCGTCGTACGGCCAGCGCTTCCTGCGCGTGCCCTACTTCGGCGAGCTCGCCGTCGGCATCACCGGCAAGTACATCGTCGGCCACGGCATGGCGTCGATGCGCGACAACGGCTCGACGCTGACGTCGGACCCGGTCGAGGTGCACCTCGACGCGCCGGTCGTGCTCACGGACACCGCGAGCGTGAACAACGGCTCCGGCTTCGGCATCGACCTCGGCGCCGCGTGGATTGTCGGCGACTTTACCGTCGGGGCGAACCTCCAGAACATCGTCAACACGTTCGCCTGGGACACCGACAACCTGTACTACCTGCCCGTGCGCGCGACGTTCGACGGCGGCGACACCGACAACGACGTCGATGAGATCCTCCCGCTCTCGAGCGCGCCGGCGGACGTACAGGCCGAGCTCCGCTCGCGCATCACGTCGTCGAAGCCGAAGCCGACGCTCGCGATCGGCGGGGCCTACCGCGGCTTCAACCGCCTCGTGCTCGCGGCCGACCTCCGCCAGCGATTCGGCGATGGCCTCGAGCTCGGTCCCAAGACGCAGATCGGCGTCGGCGCCGAGCTGCGCGCCCTCTCCTTCCTCCCCCTCCGCGCCGGCGTCACGAGCCTCACCGGCGGCATGCGGTACAGCGGCGGGTTCGGGTTGGAGTTCGGGGTGTTCAACCTCCAGCTGTCGGGGTCGTTGATGCAGGCGGAGGGGCGGTCCGACACAGCTGGTGGGTTCACTCTGGCCTTTGGCGGTCGGTGATGCGGGACGAGTGAGTAGGGAAGACGCCCGGCGATACGAGTCGCGGGGAGTGACGAGAGGTGCAGGGTCCGAGGAGTTACCAGGATGCGAGACAGTTCTCGCATCGTTGGTAGATCCCTCGCACCCTGCACCTCTCGTCATTCCCCGCGACTCGCGTCGCCGGTCTCCTTCCCTCGTCCCTGGTCTAGCACCCTGCGGCGAGACCGCCACGCCCGCCGCCCCCTCGCGTCATCGCGCAGTCGCCATCACCGCCGCCTCGATCCGCGCGAGCCGCTCCTCGATCCGCCGCGCCGTCGCCGTCGCGTCGAATTCCTCCTTCTTGTAGAACGTGATGTCCCCGTCGAGCTCGAGGCGGGCGTGGCGCACGTGGGCGAGGTTCTCGATCCCTTGGCGCCGTGCCGCGGCGGCGAGTTCCTCGCGCGTCACCTGGTTCCTCGTCAGTGCCTCGACGACGACGTGTCCCTCCTTGATGAGATCGTCAGGCGTTCCCTCGATCCTCCGTCGCGCCGGCTGGCTGTAGAAGCTCATGCGCACGAGCAGATGATTCATGCCGAGCAGCACCGCCGCCCCGATCAACCCGCCGATGAGTGATTGATCGTCGCCGATGATCGCTTCCTCGACGGCGTTCGACAGCAGCAGGATGATGATCAGGTCGGTGGGATTCCATTGGCCGAGCTCGCGTTTGCCGAGGATGCGCAGGCCGATGAGGATGAACAGCAGCACGACGACGGTGCGCAGCACCTTCTCGACGACGGGGATTCCCATGTCGAACATGCTGTCGAGGATCGCTTCCACGCGCTGGCTCCGGACGGGGGGACGTTCTATTCCCCCGCATGCGACGGACGTTCCGCGCCCCGCATGAATCCCGACAGCGTGTGAGGCCGCGTCCAACCGAGTGCGCGGTTGCCCTGCGCGATGCCCACAATTGCAGCGCGCCGTCGCATGCGCGCGACGGTTTTCAATGACTTGCGGTGCGTGGCATATGCCTTGCCCGTTGCGGGGCTGCGGCGAACGCCGGTGACGGCGTGCCGCGCAACGAGGCATGACCCGGCCGTGCGATGCGTCAGCGCGACACGGCGGGCCCCTACCGGGAACCACCCATGCAGACGCTCCGAACACTCCTCGCCCTGCGCCGCGCCTCGATCACGCGGCGCCTACGCGCGTCGCTCGACACGGCGATGCCGACGCTCCTGCTCGTAATCACGCTCCCGGCGCTCGTCGGCATCGCCCGATGCGCGACGCCGTTCGACCGGCACGCTCAGGAGGACACGGAGGCGGTCTCCGCCCTCTCGGAACGAGACGCCACGCAGTGGACGGCGGATGAACGCGGACTCGGCCCGCTCCACGCGGGATATGCGCTCTCGACGGTCGACCGGACGATGCCCGGCGCGATCACGATCCCGGCGGGCGAGGAAACGAACGCGTGCGGCTACGCCGATTGGCTCGGCTCGCCAGCCGGCGTCTTCGTACTGATCGAGCACGGCATCATCTCGCGCATCGAGGTCCACAGCGCCAACATCGCGACGTCACGCGGCGTGCGCGTGGGTGATCTCGAATCGCGCGTCATGGAGGCCTACGCCGGCCAGGTCGAGCGGCGCGTGCACCCCTACACCGATGGCGCCTATCTCGTCGTGCGCGCCGGCGATCCGACGGCGCATGGGATCGTCTTCGAGACGGATGGCCGCCGGGTCGTGAGGTACCGGGCCGGCAAGTGGCCGGGGGTGTTGGATGCGGAGGGATGTGTGATGCCCCTCGCCTCCGTTGCGGCCGAGGAAAGCTGGGAGTAGAGGTGGTGCTGGAGAAGGGAGGAAGGGAATCGCCCGGCGATGCGAGTCCCGGGGAATGACAAGAGGTGCAGGGTGCGAAGAGGTACCTGGACGAGAAGTCTCGCGTCGTCGGTCATCCCTCGCACCCTACACCTCTGATCACTCCCCGCGACTCGTATCGCCGGGCGTCTTCCCTTCTCCTTCTTCCCTACTCCTCGTCGAGCGGAGAAGCCATCATCGGCGCATCCGCCTCCAACGCCGGCGACAGGAAGCTCGCCGGCAGTTCGCCGAAGCCACCGAACTCCGGCGCCGGGGCCGGCGGCGGCTCGATGTCCATGTCGACCTCCTGGTACCGGTACATACCCGTACCGGCCGGGATCAAGTGGCCGATGATGATGTTCTCCTTGAGGCCAAGCAGGTTGTCCTTCGCGCCGCGGATCGCGGCATCGGTCAGCACGCGGGTCGTCTCCTGGAACGACGCGGCCGAGATGAACGACTGCGTCGTGAGCGACGCCTTCGTGATCCCGAGGAGCAGCGGCTCCGACTGCGCCGGACGCTGCTTCTTCTTCTTCGCCTTGTCGTTCGCCTCGCGGAACTGCGCCTTGTCGACGTTCTCCCCCTCGAGGAACTCGGTGTCGCCCGACTCGGCGACGCGGACCTTCTGGAGCATCTGGCGCACGATCACGCCGATGTGCTTGTCGTTGATCTTCACGCCCTGGAGGCGGTAGACCTCCTGCACCTCGTTGAGGAGGTACTCCTGCACGGCGCGGGGACCCTTGATGCGCAGGATGTCATGCGGGTTGACCGGCCCCTCGGAGAGGCGGTCGCCGGCCCGCACGCGGTCGCCCTCGTGGACGCGCAGGTGCTTGCCGGACGGCACCTCGTAGAGGTGGGCCGGCTGCGTCTCGTCGATCGAGCCCGAGCCGTCGACCGGCTGCACGAAGATCTCGCGCTTGCCGCGCTTGATGTCGCCGAACCGCACGACGCCGTCGACCTCGGAGATCGTCGCCGGGTCCTTCGGCTTCCGCGCCTCGAACAGCTCGGCGACGCGCGGGAGGCCGCCGGTGATGTCGCGCGTCTTGTACGCCTCGCGCGAGATCTTGGCGATCGTCTGGCCGGCCGCGACCTCGCTGCCGTCCTCGATGATGAGCTGCGCGCCCACCGGGATCACGAAGTCGCGGACCTTCTTCTCCTTGCCGCCCTTCGTCTGCCAGATCTCGATGTGCGGGTGCAGCTTCTTCTCGCGGTCCTCGATGACCACGCGCTGGCGGAGACCCGTGAGCTCGTCGAGCTCCTCGGAGATCGTCTCCTCCTCCACGAGGTCCACGAACTTCAGCGTGCCCGTCACGTCCGCGATGATCGGGTTCGTGTACGGGTCCCAGGTGAAGATCGGGTCGTCCTTCTTCACTTCCTGGCCGTCCTCGACGGTCAGGATCGCGCCCAGCGGCACCTGCAGGCGCGCCATCACCGGCGCGTGCTTGTCCCGCGTCGCGCGGATGAACAGCTCGCCCTCGTACGAGGTCACGATCTGCTGGTTCTCGGGGTTCGTGACGTGCACGAGGCGGTCACCGAACTCGACGACACCGGCCACCTTCGACTTGCGCGCCGTCTGCTCCGCGATGCGGGCCGCCGTGCCGCCGATGTGGAAGGTACGCAGCGTGAGCTGCGTGCCCGGCTCGCCGATCGACTGCGCCGAGATGATGCCCACCGCCTCGCCCAGGTCCACCATCTGCATGGTGGCCAGATTGCGGCCGTAGCACATCCGGCAGAGCCCGCGCTTGGCCTCGCAGGTGAGCACGGAACGGATCTTCACCGTCTCGATGCCCGCCTCTTCGATGCCAGCCGCCGCCTCCTCGAGGATCATCTGGCCGGCCTCGACGAGCAGCTGCGGGCGACCCGCCTCGTCCAGCAGCTGCGGGTCGACGACGTCCTCGGCCGCGACGATGCCGACGATGCGCTCGGCCAGCGGCTCGATGATGTCCTCGCCTTCCTTCAGCGCCCCGATCTCGAGGCCCATGACGGTGCCGCAATCCTCCTCGGTGATCGTCACGTCCTGCGCGACGTCGCAGAGGCGGCGCGTGAGGTAGCCCGCGTCGGCCGTCTTGAGCGCCGTGTCGGCGAGGCCCTTGCGGGCGCCGTGCGTCGACGAGAAGTACTCGAGGACCGAGAGGCCCTCACGGAAGTTCGACTTGATCGGGTTCTCGATGATCTCGCCGATGCCGCCGGTGAGCTTCTTCTGCGGCTTCGCCATGAGGCCGCGCATGCCGGCCAGCTGGCGGATCTGGTCACGCGAGCCACGCGAACCCGAGTCGAACATCATGAACACGGTGTTGAAGCCGTTCTGCGACTCGCGCATGCGCTTGACCATCGCGTCGGCGATGTCGTTGTTCGCGTGCGTCCAGGTGTCGATGACCTTGTTGTAGCGCTCGCCGTTCGTGATGTTGCCGGTCTGGTAGGCGCGCTGGAAGCGCGTCACGCGAGCGGTCGCTTCCTCGAGCAGCGTCTCCTTCTCGCCGGGGATCTCGAGGTCCTCGATGCCGATCGAGACGCCACCGCGCGTCGCGTTGCGGAAGCCGAAGTCCTTGAGGCGGTCGAGGAACGCGACCGTGCCGGCGAGCCCCGCCTTGCGGTAGGACTCGAACACGAGCTCGCCCAGCGCCTTCTTCTTCATCTCGCGGTTCTGGAACGGCAACTCCGGCGGCACGATGCCGTCGAACAGCACGCGACCGGCGGTCGTAGTGACCCACGCATTGCCGCCTTCCGGCGTGCGGCCGAAATAGCGGACCGCCGAATGGACGGTCAGCTGTCCCAGCGCGAGTGCCATCTCGACCTCGCTCGGGAGCGAGAAGGACCGCAGCTGCTGCTGCGCCTTGGGGTCCTTGAGCAGCGCGTCGAACCCGGCGGGCGCTTTCGTCGCGAAGTAGCAGCCGAGCACGATGTCCTGCGACGGCTCGGCGACCGGGCGGCCGTCCGACGGCTTCAGGATGTTGTTCGACGACAGCATCAGCACGCGGCACTCGAGCTGCGCCTCGTACGAGAGCGGCACGTGCACCGCCATCTGGTCACCGTCGAAGTCGGCGTTGAACGCCGCGCAGACGAGGGGGTGGATGCGGATCGCCTTGCCCTCGACCAGCACCGGCTCGAACGCCTGGATGCCCAGGCGGTGGAGCGTCGGCGCGCGGT
>CAYSAR010000017.1:0-6218 GCA_964428985.1 uncultured Gemmatimonadaceae bacterium
GCGGCGAACGCGATCGCGAGGTGGTCGTCGAGGCCGATGCTGCCGTCGTAGTTCACGTCGCCGAACTCGAGGCCGACGAGCTGCCGGTCGCCGGGGCGGAGCGCGACCGACGCATCCTGCCCGCGCGAGACGAGCGTGGCCTTCCAGTCGGCGAGGCCGAGGGCCCGCGCGTCGGCCGGCACCGGCACGGTCGGATCGACCGCGACCTGGGGCACGACGTCGAGCGAGACGCGGCGCAACCCTTCGGCGCGCGTCGATGCCTTGTAATGCTGGTAGGCGAGCGTCTCGGTGAACGACGGCGCCTTCACTTCGAACACGAGATTCGCGACGCGACCGCGAAGGCCCGCGAGATCGAAGCTCGTGAGCTCGAGGCGGCCCTGCGAGGCGCCGCGCGCGTTGACGATCGCGGTCGCCGAGCCGGACGCCGACTGGCCGACGTACGTGAGGCGGCTCGCATCGAAGTTGAGCGCGCCCTGGATGCCGGCGACGGAGGTCGTCGGCGCATCGAGCCGCAGCGCGACGCCGATGCGGTCGCCGACGCGCGCCGAGGCGGACGACACCTCGACGGTGAGGGCGGGTTCGTTGCCGCGCTGGCCCAGGGACAGGGGCTCGTCGGCGCAGGCTCCGACCCCGAGCGCGCCGAGCAGCACGAGGGCGGCGCGTGTGGAGTGACGGGTGAGGTTCATGATCGCTTGGACTCCGGTGGTGCCTGCCGGGAGCGGGACCGCGACGCCATCCGGCGCGCGCGGCCCGCTCCGCGGAGGCGGTGGGATCAGGGAAGGATGAACGTGGACTCGGTGTTCACGATGTTCGCGAGGATCGACACGTTCGTGCCGCCGCTGCGGCTGTTCGCGGCCGTGAAGCTCGTCGTCGTGCCGACCTCACCGGTGGAGCCGGCGACGCGGTCGAAGATGAGGCGCACGATGCCGACGTTGCCGGTGAAGAAGGTCGTCCCGACCGTACCGGTGAGCAGCGAGATCTGCCCGGGCACGGTGCCGTTCACGATCGGCGCGCTCGAGACGCGCGGCGCCCCCATCACGGCCGTCTGCTCCTCGACGAACACCAACTTCGTCGCGTCGTACGTGAAGGCGAGCTGGATGCCGACGAGCGGATCACCCGTGCCGCCGAGCGCACCGCCGGTCGTCACGTCGGTGATGTCCGCGCGATCGAACGTGCGCATGTCGAGCCGGATGTCGAGCTGGACCTGGTTGCCCGGCAGCGCCGTCCACGTCGTGTTGTACTGGTAGCCCGGGGTCGGCGGCGCGAGGCAGGGGACGATGACGTCCGCCGTGATCGTGCCGGCGCTCGTCATGGGGTACGCCTCGGGCGCCGGCGTGCACTCGGTCGGCGCGCCCGTGATCGTGAGCGTGCCCGCACCGGCGGCGACGCCGGCGATGCTGTACGCACCGGCCGCATCGGTCACGTCGGAGCCGCCGCCGGACGCCGTCACCGTCACGCCCTCAAGCGGGGATCCATCGTTCGAGCGCGTGACGATGCCGCCGATGGTGCCCGGCAGGCCCGTGCACGTCACGCTGAAGTCCACGGTCGCCGTCGCGCCCGACGCCACCGCCACCGACTGGTCGGCCACCGCGCTGCAGCCCGCGGGGAGGTTGCTCACCGAGACCGTGCGCGTGCCGGGGTTGACGCCGGCGACGAGGTAGGCGCCCGTCGCGTCCGTCGCGTCGGAGCCGTTGCCGCTCACGCTCACGGTCACGTTCTCGAGCGCGCCGCGCACCGGCGAGGTCACCGTGCCCTGCACGGCGCCCGGGGTGATCGGGCCGGCCGGCGCGAGGTCGGCCGCCGCGATCATGCGCACGCGGAACTGGCCCACCGACGCGTCGATGTCGAAGCCGACGCGGCGCACCGACGACGTCGCGAGCGGCAGGATCGTCGCGTCGTACGCCTCCCAGCGGAAGCAGTCGTTGGACGCGGCCAGGCCGCAGTCGGCGTCATTGAAGAAGCTGAACGGGGCGCCGGAGCCCGCGGCGCCGGTGCCGTCCCAGTCGATCGAGGGATTCACGAGGCCGTACGACGGCTGCTCGACGATGATCTCGTTGCCGTCGCCGCCGGTGACGCCACCCGGCGTCGTGGTCACCACGTAGTCGAGCGGGAAGAGGATCACGCCATCCGCCGGTGCCACCGGCCAGGTCGGCGTGACGAAGGAGACGCCGGGCAGCTTGTTCTCGACGATGACGTCGAACGTCACGCGCACGCGGTTCGGCTCGAATGCACCGACCGCCGACGCGGCGTAGTTCGACGGGATCAGCCGCACGGCCTCGCCGCCGAGCAGCGACAGCGCCGGTCCCTGCTGGCCGTCGATCGAGAGGTTCGGCGCGCCCGCCGTCGACGCCGTCGGGGCGGTGATGCGGATGGTGCCCGTACGCGTGTCGACATCCGCGACGAACGCGAGCGGCTTGAACTGCGTCACCGGGCCGGTGCCGGGGAGCACCGGCGCGACCGGCTCCTTCTGGTCGGCGCACGCGCCGGCGAACACCGCGGCGATCGCCGCGAGGGTGGTGGCGATGCGCCGCGTCACGCGCGCTCGCCGAGTGGGGACTGCCATGCGGACCTCCTGAGGGGTGAGAGTGTCCCGGGAGTGGGAGCGCCTCCACGATCGGTGACACGCGTCACGCCCCAATGGGCGCTCTGTATCGGCCGCGTCCGCGTCTCGTCACCGCGCTCATGGGCGCGTGAACGATCCCTCGACGATCGTGATCCGCGGGTTGTAGACGTGGAAGTTCGTCGATGCCGGACCCTGCACCGGTCCCAGCCGCGTCAGCGTCTGCGACGCCACGCCGCTCGGTCCCGTCGGGCGCAAGCGCAGCGTCGCGAACGTGAGGATGCGTGATGCGTTGCCCGCCTGGAACGCGTCGGCCACCGAGCCCGCGACGCTGATGCGTCCCGATGCGGCCGCGGCCTGGTTCACCGACCCGGTGATGCCGGGGCCCAGGTTCACCGACACGAGCTGGAACGCGGCGGGATCCCACTTGAGCGAGTCGATGACGAACGTGCGCACGGCCTCGATGCCCGGCGTCTCGGCCAGGTTCGTCGAGAGGTCGAGGGACAGTTCAAGGGTGACCCAGTTGTTCGCCACGTCGTACGGACCGAATGCGGTGCGCCACGTGAGGTTGCCCGTGGCCGGTGCCGTCACGGTCACCGTCGCCTGGTCCGATGCCGTGAGGCCGCCGGCATCCGTGACGGTGAGCGTGACCGTGTAGGTGCCGGCGGTCGCGTATATCACGCTCGGCGACGCGCCCGTCGCCGTCTCTCCGTTGCCGAGCGTCCACTCGTACGACGCGATCGCGCCTTCGGCGTCGCTCGAGCCGGCGGCGGAGAGCGTGAGCGACGCGCCGGCGGTCACGGTGTACGGCCCGTTCGCCTGCGCGACGGGCGGCTGGTTGCCGCCGCCCGCCGCGCTGACGGTCACGGTCGCCTGGTCCGTCGCGGTCGCGCCATCGTCATCCGTGACCGTGAGGGTCACCGTGTACGTGCCGGCGTTCGCATACGCTCGCGTGATGTTCGCGCCCGTCGCGGTCGAACCGTCGCCGAGCGTCCACGCGTACGCGACGATGGTGCCGTCGGGATCCGACGACCCCGTCGCCGTCATCGCGATCGGCGCGCCGACGACGCCGGCGTACGGCCCGCCCGCCTGCGCGACCGGCGGCGCGTTCACGCCGCTCCCGGCGCCGACGGTGAACGTGTCCTCGTCCATGCGCACGAGCTCGCCGAACGGAACCGTCGCCGTGCCGCTGCGCGTGCTCGCCTTGAAGTCCTGCGTCACCGAGCTCGTCGTGGCGCCCTCGCCGCCGATCACGGTGAACGCGAACTCGAACAGTCGCACGAGCCCGGTGCGCGCCGTGGAGACGGAGGACGCGAGCACCGAGAGGCGTCCGGGCACGGTCCCGTTCACGATCACGTCGGGGAGTCGCGCGACCACGGTCGAGTCGTAGCGCAGCACCGTCGGGTCGTAGAAGAACTCGCCCTGCACGCCGCGCACGGACTGCACGGGGTCGGACGTGAGGTCGAGCTCGGAGACGAGCCGCACGACCGCGCCGGTGGGCGCCGCCGCCGGCGCCCACCGGTTGCGCAGCGTGAAGGGCAAGTCCTCGCCGGGGTCCGACGTGCCCTCGCACCGCACGGCGAAGCTGACCGCCGCCGTGCCGAGCTTGACGACCGGCACGGTGCGCGTCGCCGTGCCCTCGAGCGTGCAGTTGTCCGCGATCCCCGAGATGGTGACGTCGTAGGTGCCGGGATGCAGGTTCGGGAAGCTCGTCGTGCCCGGCACGCGGTCCACCTGCACGGTGCGCGAGTAGGTGCGCTCCGCGACCGGCAGCGAGGAATCGCTCGCCTCGCCGAGCACGTCGATCGTCACGCTCTCGTCGAGGTCCGCGCCGGTGATCGTGACGGCGACGCTGACGGCGCCGCGGTTCGGGTCGCGGCACGTCACCTGGAAGCTGACCGGCGTGATCGTCGCGGCCGTCGTGTCGGTCACCGACACCTGCTGCGTCGCGTTCGGGACGCTGCAGCGATCCACGAGTCCCTCGAGCCGCACCGTATAGTCACCCGTCGCGAGCGGCGCGAAGCGGCGCGTCGTCTGCACGCCGACGGTCGCGCGGATCGTCGTTGGCCCGGTGATGACCAGGTCATAGCCGTCGGGATCGAGCGCCTCGGCGGCGGTGACGATCGACGACGTCCTGACCTCGATGCCCGGCGGTGGCGGCGTCCTCGCGCCGCCGATCAGCGACGGCGAGGAGTGATCGCCGATCGACGTGACCGAGCGGACGCGGTAGCCGTAGTGCGTCTCCGGCACGACGTCGGTATCGAGCCACGAGGCGACACCGAGCGTGCTCTGCGGGACCTGCGCATGGTCGATGAACGCGCCGGTGAGCGCCACGCGACGCTCGACGATGTACGAGACCACGTCCGGCTGCGACACCGGCGTCCAGGAGAGACGCACCGCGTCGACGCGGACCGCCTCCGCGCGCACGTCAGCCGGCGGCTCGGCGACCGAGCGCGGTTCGAGACCCGTCGCGCAGGCGGTCACGAGCGCCACGAGCAGGGTCGCGGCGATGGCGCCGATCGCACGCGCCATCCGCATCACGACGTCGAGTCCCGCCAGGCCGTCTCGCGCGTCGCTACCGCAATCCATAGCCGACTCCAAGGCTGATCGACACGCCCGGGCGCAGGTAACCCGTCTGCGTCCGCCCGTTCGCGTGCGGTTGGTAGTAGATGACTTCGTTGTCGGTCAGGTTGTGCGCCGAGAGGGACCACGTTGCCCGGCCGACGCGATGGCGAAGCTTCGCGTCGAGCGTCAGGCGACCACGTTCGTTGACACCGGGGACGCGCTCGATCGCCCCGCCCGACACCGAGGCGATGCCATAGCGCACGATGCGGTCGGAGAAGTAGTTCGCGAGCACGCTCACCTCGAGGCCGCCTCCCTCGTCGGTGTAGAGCAGGTTCGCGTTCGCGAGCCGATCGCTCTGCCCCTGCAGCTTGTACTTGATGACGGCGGTCGAATCGAAGCGGTAGATCGTCTCCGAGCGCACGAGCGTGACGTTGATCCCGAGCGCCAGGCCCGCGAGCGGGCCGGGAAGGAAGGTCATCGCGCGACGGAACTCGAGCTCGGCCCCGGAGAGCGTCGACGACTCGAGGTTGCGGTACTGCGTGGTGCAGAGCGACGAGCCCTCGTACGCGAGCAGCTCGCCGATCGGGTCGGTGAACGACTTGTGGAACGCACTCACCGAGATGAGTTCGCCCGCGCCCGGGTGGAACTCCCAGCGCACGTCGCCGTTCATGATGCGGCTGCGCTTGAGGGCGGGATTGCCCTGATTCGCGCAATCGCCGGTGATGGCGACGTAGTAGTCGGTGGAGACTTCGCGCGGGTCGGGGCGAGCGACGGTCTGGTACGCGGCGAGCCGCAGGTTCTGCCGCTCGCTGAGTCGGATCGTCACGTTGCCCGAGAACAGGTCGTCGCTGGTGCGCTTGTGATTCGGCTCGGCGAGCGGCGCCGCCTTCGTGCCGTTGTAGATGCTGAGTGACCAGTCCTCGCGCCGCAGGCCGGCGACGACGCGCAGCCACGACGTCACCGGCACGTCGACCATGCCATACCACGCGGTGACATCGTCATCGGACTCGTACGGCACCGTGAACGCCGCCTGCCGCCGCACGTCGAGCGCGTCACCGCACAGCGCGCCGCCGTCGAGCAGAAGACGGATTTC
>CAYSAR010000017.1:6228-13963 GCA_964428985.1 uncultured Gemmatimonadaceae bacterium
GATCACCTCGCCGGAGAACACCTGCTCGGGTGGGAGGCTCAGCGTCGGGGCATGCGCGGGATCCGCCGAGGCGAACGCGCGGAAGAAGAAGGCGCGGAACGTGCGGTCGCGCTCGCGCCGTAGGCCGCCCGCCTTGAACATCGCGCCCTCCCGCAGGATCCCCACGGGCACGCTCCAATCCACCTGGGCCGAGCGCACGCGATCGTCGAGGAAGCGGAACCAGAGCGGGCTCGGCGCCGACGGCGAGAGGGCGAACGCCGATTGCGTCGGCGTCTTGAAATAGACGAGCGATCGGTTCTCAGGCTCGTCGCGCGAGGCGTTGGCGACGGTCGCCTTCCATTCGAACCGCGAGCCGAGCAGGGGCGCGAGCAGATGGTCGCCGCTCACTTGGCTCTGGGCGAGTTCTCGCGTGATATAGCGGGACTGATAGATGAGACGCTCGGCATCGCCGCTGTACGTCTCGAACCCGGTGGTGCGCGAGAGCCGTTCCTCGGCATTGCGCGTATACAGGTTCTTCCAGCTGAGCTTGTGCGACCCGCCAAGCCGGGCGGCGAGGTTCGCGATCACGCCGAGGTCGACCGTCGTCGTCGCTTCGTTGGAAGTGTAGCCTTGGTCGGGAACCCCGTTCAGGCCGTCGAAGGTGAGCTGCGAGAGCCGGTTGGGTGTCGCGTCGATCGTGCGGCTCAGGGTCGTCGCCACGGCGTATCCGATCGGAGCGCCCTCACCACCGAGGCGGCCGCCGAGATTGACGCCGGCGCCGACGTTCGGCGGTATCGGCCGCGCGCCCGGCGTCCAGACGTTGCGCAATCGCTCGGCGAAGCGCTCGTTCGCTGGGTTCCGGAGCTGGGTGCCTTCCTCGACCGTCGGGATCCCCGTCGGCATCTGTCGGCGGCGGCCGTCGTCGAAGCCAAGGAGGTCGACGCCGCGCTGTCCGATGTGCGCGATGCGACGCATCGTCGACTGGGAGCCGTACCCCATCGAGAGATTCGCCTCGGCGACGCGTGTGTCAGGGAACTCTTGCGTCGTCACTTCGACCGAGCCGCCCGCGAAGTCCCCCGGCCGATCGGGCGTCGCCGTCTTGCTCACGACAATCGACTGGAGCAGGGACGACGGGAAGATGTCGAGCGGGACGATCTTCTTGAGGGGCTCGGGACTGGGCAGCTCCACGCCATTGAGCAGTGTGTTGCTGTACCGCTCGGCGAGCCCGCGAACCACCGCGAACTTGCGGTCGACGACGGAGACGCCGGTCACGCGTACGATCGCGTCGCCGGCGGAGGCGCCGGGCGCTCGCTGGATCGCCTGGGCGCTGATGCCGTCGGAGACGCGCGGTGCCGCCTTCTGCATGGCGAGGAGCGCGTCCTCGCTCGTCGCCTTCGCGGGCGGCGCCGTGACGGCGATCGACTGCAACTGGATCGCGGCGCTCGCGAGCGCGAAGTCGGCGATCGCGGTCCCGCCGGCGGGCACCCGCACGCTATCCATCTGGAGCGGTGCGCTCCCGAGGCGGAAGGCGCGAACGGCGTGGATGCCCGCGGGGACCGCCAGGCGAAAGCGCCCGTCGAGGTCCGTCTGCGTGCGCAAGGTCGTGCCAACGACCGCGATGTTCGCCGCCTCCAGCGGCCGCCCACTGTCGCGGTCGATCACCTGGCCGACGATGAAGCCACGTTGCGCCGGCGCGGACTGCGCGGGGACAGGCCGCGCGACGAGCAGGCCCGCGACGACGGATGTGATGAAGACGTACCGCACGAAGGAGGGGAAGGACATGCGCCACAGCATAGGGCGTCTTTGTCCGCCGTCCCCTGCGCGTGCGTATCGGCCAAGTCACGAGCCGGTAATCGGCGTGACGAGATCTCGCGCGCCTCGTCCGTGCGGGCGCGCCGGCCGCGTCAGCCTGGCGGCGCGTCGCGGCGCGGCTTCCTTCTGACGTTCCCGAAGCGCGCGGAACCTGGGTATGGGCGCTTGCGGCGCGCCGCGTCCTCGTCTGTGCGTCGCACCGGCGGCGTCGGCGAATGCGGGCCGGTGTCGCGCTCCACGACGTGGGCGCGCATCATCGCCTCGATCGTTTGGGCGGAAACCGGCGTGATGGCGGTGCCCCACTCCTCGCGTGGGACCGCGTGCGCGAGCAGGAGCGCATGGGACGCGAGCGGGGCACTACTCACTTCGCGCAGCGTGAGCGAGCTCGGTTCCCACCACGCCCCCGTCCATTCCTCGACCTCAAGTAGCGTGGGGACGGGCGCCACGATGCGACAGAGGCGATCGCGGACGAGCGCGGGCGGGACGATCACGATCATAGTGATGACGGCGCGTGGCGCATGGAGCCACAACCTCCGCGCCGCCAGGACCGTCGGCTATCCCCGACGCGTCACGGTCGTGCAACCGATGTGTAATGAGGAGCGTGCGAACGCCGGGTGGGACGTCAGTGATTCACATCGCACCCATACGGCTGCGTCTGCGTCACCCCGGTGCGTCAGGGCGCCCACCGCACGGGCCGAACCGGCTGAGTTGGATCGAGGCGGTCGCCGAGCCGCTGCACCGGTTGAATCTCGACTCCGAGGAGGTCGGGCAGATGCTCAGCATCCTCGACGGCTATCGCGAGGGGTGCGGACGGTCACTCGAGGAGTCGTTCGCGTTCGGCCTCGAGCGGGTGCTCGATGGGATCGAGGCGTATCTCGCTCGTTAGTCAGCGCGCCGAGAGTCGCTCAGTCTACACGTGTCGAAAGAGAACGGCCGTGAGCACGAATGTCGGATACTCGACACGGTGGCGAGCGATCTCCTCGATGCCCAAGTACCAACTGGTCAGCACTTTCTCGTGTCCCGACACGACCATCGCAAGGTCGAAGGTCTCTCCGTCCGGGACGAACTCGCGCGGGATGAGCCAGTCGCGGTCAGGCACGATCTCGCGCGCCGCATCCTCCTTGACGTCGACGAAGTCGGGACGAAAATGGAGCCAAAGCGCCGACACGATGCCGTCGACGGGAAGTACGAGCGACCGCGTCAGCTTGAGCGGGATCCATGTGTCAGTCGGACTGGCGCCGGATGCCGAAGGCGCGGGCACCGTGCACACGGCGCACCAGGCCTCAAAGCGCTCCTCTGCCGGCACATGACGTAGACGCGCGACCACGGCGATCCCATGCTCGCGCGGGATCGCGACGATCAACCCGGCATCAGGTACGCGGAACATGGCCGACTCGGGTTCCGCGGTTCATCGCGACGCGAGGTCGTTTCGCGTCAGGCATGATCGACCCTGCTCGCTGACGGTCGACATGCGGTTCGTGCACCTGGCAGTTCATCGTCGCGGTCAATCCGACCGAGGGTGGAGCAGCGAAGATACATGCGCACCATGAGCGACGCGACGTCCGGTTCAGCTGCTGTCCCTCGACGCTTTTAGCTCTCTCCTAGCGAACGAGGGGACGCCTACGGCACCACGATCGTCGTTTCCTTCGTCCAGAGGCCAGTCTCGGCGTCGTGCTGGATCCGCAACTCGTAGGTGCCGGGCGCGACGTCGACGGCGGGGCGTCCGCGCGCAGCGCGTCGCGGACGACCGGATCGATCACCACGAGTCCAGAGCGGACGAGCGGATTCGCGAACGTCTCGGCGTCGTCGAAGTAGGGGTAGTCCCACGCTGAGCCGTGCAACCAGAACTTGCGCGACGCGGCGT
Organism: uncultured Gemmatimonadaceae bacterium; assembly: GCA_964428985.1. Lineage (GTDB taxonomy): Bacteria > Gemmatimonadota > Gemmatimonadetes > Gemmatimonadales > Gemmatimonadaceae > Pseudogemmatithrix. The sequence goes on from CAYSAR010000017.1 coordinate 9,884, forward strand.
CAGGGAGAACGACGTCGTTGAGATCACGCAGGGCGCCCGGCCGGAACATCGGCATGAAGGTGCCGAGCTTGAACCGGCTCGCGGCGCATCGATCACATCACTCGGGTCCCTACCGGCGTCCTCGCCGCTCGCTCCCGTCCGCGCGCTTCGTCGGGATCGTGCTTCCCGTGGAGTCAGGCTCGCTCTCGGGTGGCGCGTTGCGCGCCGAGCCCGTCGCGCCGCTGCGCGCGTCGGGTTTCTCGGGATTCGTCTCGCGGCGGCCGGTCGTGCGCCCGCGATGCTCGTCGTACTCCGTGCTCGTCCCCGCGAACGAGGTCTCTCTTGATGCTCTCGGCGCGCCGACCTCGGCGAGCGAGTCCGGCTCGAGCTCGTCATCCGCACCTTCGGCGACGCGCTGCGTCGCGTGCGTCTCATCGTCGACCGCGCGCCCGCGGTTCTCGTCGGCGTCAGCGCGTCCCGCGCGCTTCGATCCGCCGCCCATCCGTCCAGCGTCTGGCATTTTCGCTCCAGGTGGTGTCCACCTCACGAACGAACTGCGACGCGTGTGGCGTTCCCGGCGGGCTACTTGCTCGTCTGCTTCACTCCGTCCTTGATCGCCGTCTCGAGCACCTTGAGGTCGACGTTCGCGAGTCCGCCGAACTTGATGCAGTACCCGGTCACGCTCGCCTTGCCGAGCTTCTTGGCGTAGGTCTTCGCGAGATACTGCTTGTCGTCGAGGCCCATGATATAGATGGAGATGCCCGACGTGTTCGCGCTGAGGCCGACCTGGTAGAACTCGCGCGTGCGGCCGCCGGCGTACGTCATGGTCTGCACGCCGTACCCGATGTTCGGGTTCGAGACGACCTTGCCCTTCTCGTCCTTGCCGTCGAGGAACCAGAGGCGACAGCGGGGCATGAGTCGGCGGATGGTCTCGTGGAGCGTCTCGAGGTCCTGGCGCTTCTTCTCGGGCTGGGAAGCGAGGTATTCGGTGATCTGCTGTTGGATCGGCATGGGCTCTAGCATGGTGCGCTCCGGTTCGGCGCGCTAGGTTCGCCAGATGCCTCAGATCACCGTGACCCCGATTCTCGTCGCCGACCTGTTCGTCGAGGGCGAGCGCATGGCGCTCAACGTACATGTGATCGATCACCCCGACGCGCGGATCCTGGTCGACACCGGGATGACCGTGCTCCACCCGATCGTCGTCGACGCGCTGAAGCCGACGCTCTATCCGCTGGACAAGCAGGAGTTCGACCTCTCGAGCGTCGACATCGTCGTCAACACCCACCTGCACGGCGACCATTGCGGCGGCAACCACCTCTTCGCTGGAAGGCCGTTCTATGTGCAGCGTCGCGAGCTCGAAGAGGCGAGGCGCGATCGCGTGGAGTACCCGCTGATCGAGTGGGTCGATGCGCCGGGCGTCGAGTACACGACGGTCGATGGCGAGCATGAGTTGTTGCCGGGCATCCGCCTCCTCCCCGCGCCGGGGCATACGCCGGGTCTCCAGATAGTCGTCATCGACAACGGTGCGCGGCCGACCATCGTCGGTGGTGACGTTGCGGTGTGGTTCGGCGAACTTGAAGAGGCGCACAGCGAGGGGCAGAAGCTCGTGCACTCGCTGAACCCTGAGTACGTCTGGCTGGCGCACGAGGACAAGCCGTGGAGTCCGAAGTCGTCATCGCGCTAGGCGGCACTACGTTCAACTGGAGGTAACTTCTCCGCACCATGCGACGCCTCATCGCCGCCTTCGCCGCCGTCTTGCTCACGGCCTGTTCACCCGGCCCCTCGGCCCCCGAAGCCGACCTTATCGTCCTCAACGCGAACATCTGGACCGGCGACTCCGCTCAGCCCCGGGCCGAGGCGATGGCCGTGCGCGGCGAACGCCTCCTTGCGGTCGGCACGAACGCCGACGCCCGCGCGCATCGCGGTAGGACGACCCGCGTGATCGACGCCGGCGGCCGCCTTATCACGCCGGGCTTCATCGACGACCACACGCACTTCGCGCAGGCGGGGGCGCTGCTCATCGGCGCGAACCTGCTCGACGTACACACCGCCGCGCCGTTCGCCGAGCGCGTGAAGGCGGCGGCGGCGCGCATGAGTCCGGGGGCGTGGCTGACCGGCGGCGATTGGGGCGCGTATGAGGAGAGTCCGGCGAACAGCACGGGGCCATCGGGGGTGCGGCCGACGTCGCGGTTCTCGCCCGACCGCTCGATCATCGACTCGGTCACGCCGTCGACGCCGGTGCTGCTCAATCGCTGGGATCGCAGCATGTGGCTCGCGAACGGCGTCGCGCTGCAAGCGGCAGCACTCAGTTGTGCGCGACCGGTCGCAGGACTCGAGTGCGCGAACGGCGTGCCGACCGGTCGCGTCAGTGGCGCGGCGCTCGCGCGCGTGCGCGCGTCGATCGCGCCGAAGTCGTTCGATCAACGCCTGCGCGAGGCGCGCGCGGCGCTGCAGCATCTCACCGAGCTCGGCGTCACGACGATCCACGACAACACGACGCCGGCGCAGCTTCCCGTCTACACCGAGCTCAAGCGACGCGGTGAGCTCACCGTGCGCATCTTCGCGCGGCCGACGCTCGACAAATGGAACGAACTCACGTACGCCGGCGTCTCGCCGGGGTTCGGTGACGACTGGATCCGCATTCGCGCGCTGAAGGGCTTCGTCGACGGCATCCAAGGCAACTCGACGGCGCGCTTCTACGAGCCGCAGCTTCATTCGGGGCGCGTCGGCGAATGGCGCGACAGCACGAACACCGCCGCGACGAATGGCCCGGGCTCGGGCATGAACCCGCCCGGCAACATGGAGCGTCTCCTCTTCGGCCTCGATTCCGCCGGCTGGTGGGCGAATGTGCACGCGATCGGCGACTTCGCGATCGACAGCGTGCTCGACATCATGGAGAAGGTGATGCGCGTGAACGGGCCGAAGGAACGGCGCTGGCGCATCATCCACTCGCAGGTGATCCGCAACGCCGAGGTCGCGCAGCGCTACAAGCAGCTCGGCGTCATCGCCGAGGTGCAGCCGTACCATGCGATCGACGACATGCGGTGGATGGAGGAGCGCATCGGCGATCGCGCGCGGTGGGCGTATGCGTTCAAGACGTTCCATGACGCCGGCGTGCCGCTCCTGTTCGGATCGGACTGGCCCGGCACGAACGCTAGTTGGTATACGGCGAACCCGATGCTGATCCTCTATGCGGCCGTCACTCGGCAGACCGTCGATGGCAAGCCCGAGGGCGGGTGGTTCCCCGAGCAGCGGCTCGATCTCGAGACGTCGCTGCGCGCATACACCGTGAACAACGCGTGGGCCGAGGGGGAGGAGGCGAGCAAGGGGTCGCTCGCGGCGGGGAAGCTCGCTGACTTCGTCGTGATCGATCGCGATCTGTTCGCGATCCCTGGCCTCGAGTTGAAGGAGGCGAAGGTGTTGCTGACGGTCGTCGGTGGGCGCGTGACGCATGCGGTGGAGCCGTTCACGCGGTAGACGCTCGGCGGCTACTTCTCCTGCTTCGCCAGCGCCTCCCTGAACCGGCGTTCCCCTCGCTCGATGATCGCGAGATATCCCTCGCGATCGATGAACGGCGCGACGGAGTCCGTCGCCGTCGCGAGCGCGCGGCGCTTGCGGCCGAACGCGAACATCTCGTTGTGCGACGCGAGGAAGATGTCCGCCGGGATCGCGCGCAGCGTCGTGAAGCTCCGCTCGAAGTCCTCGCGGATGCCGGGGTAGGAGCCCTCGCCGGTGAGCTTCACGAACGGGAAGACCGTGAGGCTGCAGAAGTCGGCGGCGAGTAGTTCGCGATTCTCATGCCGCACGGGGAATGACCAGGTCGTGCAGCCGCGCGTGTGGCCCGCCGTGACATGAGCCGTCAGTTCGATCGGTCCAAGGCGGACGGTGTCGCCATCCGTGAAGCGATGGTCGATGCGTGGGGCGGGGAACTTGAGATCGAGCAGATAATAGCCGATGAAGCGCAGCGGCCCGAGGGCGAGATCGCCTTTGCCGCCGGCGGCCATGACCTCTGCATCCCCTTCGCTGACCCAGAGCTGCGCGCCTGACGCGCGTTGGATCTCGGCCAATCCGCCGGCGTGATCCGAGTGCGCGTGCGTGTTC
>CAYSAR010000017.1:13973-19475 GCA_964428985.1 uncultured Gemmatimonadaceae bacterium
TCAGCAGGATCTTCACATCCGTGATCTTGAAGCCGAGTCGCTCGATGCTCCCGATGATCGCCGGCGCGGACTGCGGCCAGCCGCCGTCGATGAGGACGTGGCCCTCGGGACCGGTCAGGAGGAATGACGCCATCCCCGCCGCGCCCACATAGTAGAGGTTGCCGGCGATGTGGAGCGGCTCGTCGCCAGCGGCGCGGTTGCGGTTGATCGCGGTGCGCCAGAGTGTGAAGAGCGAGACGAAGACGAGCGCGCCGAGGAGGAGGGCGATGCGGACCCAGCGTCGGCGGAAGAAGCGCATCTAGCAGTCCCGCCACTTGAGCAGGAACGTCCGCACCTTGGGCGCGCTGCGCATCGACGCAGTGTCGATTTCATGCGAGAACACGAACAGCGAGTCGCCGTCGACAGTTGCCCACGGCATGGGATCCGACTCGACGGGCACGCGTCGTTCGCCGCACACGGTGCGCGCGGCAAGGTTTGCGACAGCGACGTTGAGCGCGCCGGTCATGCGATCGCCCTTGAACTCCTGGTCGAGCGTGAGGATCGCGACGGCGTGCGTGGGCCCGAGCCGGTGCACGCCGAAGGGGAACGACGCTTGGTAGGCCGCCTTGAGGCCCGAGTCGGGATCGTCGTCGCGTACGGCGGCGAGGACGTCGCTCATCGCGCCGCGGCGCGTAAGGGCCGGCACGTGAAGACTATCGTACGGCCCGGCGAAGGGACCGACGAACAGATAGTCCGAGCCCGCCGTGAAGACGGCGAGTGAATCGCCGGGGAGCGCGGCGGCGGCGACCCAGACGAGCATCATGTCGACCATGCGGTTGCGCCCGACCTGGCTCGGGAACGGGCCGCCGTACTCGAGTGAATCGGTCGCGCTCCGGAATCGTGCAAGCGTCGAGCGCCGGTCGCGGTCGATACGTCTCGTGAGGATGGCACCGTCGACCGCCGTGAATGCGGCGGCCATCGGCGACTGCGTGCGCGTCCATGCGTCGGTGGGCCGCACGAGCGGGAAGACCTTGATCAGCGCGCCGTCGCTGACGGCGAGTGTCGAGTCGTCATAGTGATAGATACCGAACGGACCCGACGCCCACTCGCCGGGTCCGTTACCTCGGCGGCCGATCTCGGCGATGTGTCGGCCGTCGTGTCCGTGGCGGACGATCGTGCCGCGCTGGCGGTCGGCGATGAGGAAGTCGCCGTTCGCGGTGCGTGCGAAGCCGCCGACCATGCCGAGTGGGGCGGTGTCAGGTTCCTCCAGCTCGATGACCGCGGCGGGGATGAGGGCGAGCGACGGTACGGCGGAGGGGGCGCGGTCGCACGCGAGAGCGAGGACGAGCGCGAACATGATCGCGATGCGTGAGATCGACGAGGACTTCATGAAGCGCAATGTACGAATTCTCGTCTATTGCGCGGGAGGTCGGGCTCCTTTCTCGAATGCTGGTCCTGGTGGTATGTAGTGTGGTGAACCCCGGTCTGGGCGCCGCTGAATGGATCCAACGATGTTCAATCGCTTCCAAAGCTGTCGGGCACTCGGCTTCGCACTCGTCGTGATGCCCGTCGCCGCGGCGCACGCCCAACCGACCTTCCGCGCCGGTCCGCCCGTCGCCGTCCTCAACGATGAGTTCACGCGGATCAGTGGCGTCCGCGAGATCTCGGGCGATCGCGTGATCGTCGCCGACGCACGTGAGAAGCGTGTCGTGGTCGGTCGCTGGACGAGTGGTGCGACGCGGCAGTTGGGTCGCGTGGGAGATGGGCCGACGGAGTATCGCTCGGTGTCGCATCTGCGTTCTAGTCGCTGGCTTCCTCGCGCCACTCGGCGCGGAGGAAGGGTATCATTGTCGCGAATATGCGACTCGGCGTGCGATCCCACGAGGCGGTTCTTGCGCGACACGCGAGCGCCGTCGTGCTGACGACTATGCTCGGCGCCTGCACGGAGCCCGTCGGTCCCTCGGTCGACGACAACGTCCGCATCCGTCCTGAATGGGTCACGGGAAACGCCGCCGCGGCGGTGGATCCGATGACGGGCACGTTCGCAAGTCTGCTCCCGACGACGTCCGTGCTGGATGTCGAAACGGTCGAGGAGCTCGCCGACGGATTCCTCCTGTTCGCGATGGGCGAGTCCGCTCTCGGCAACGCGCGCGAGGGGGCGGAGTTCGATCGCGGCGCCCCGATCTCCTGGGGTTCGCTGCGTCGCTGCGGGCGGCTGACGTACGCCGTGAGCCCGATCGGAACCGTTCCATCGACGGCTCCGCCGGCGTATCGTCGTGCCTTCAGCCATCGCTGGGCGGCACCTCGGTGCGGCCGGGATGGTTCGGTGCATCTCTCGCTCGGCGTGGTCGACGTGCCGGCCGAGACGCTCGTCGACGTGCCAGCATCGCAGTGGTCGGAGATCGACTCGCTGAGCGGGCGCTTCTCCGTGACTGGCATCCCCGTGCGATTCCCCACCGGCCTTCCGCTCACGCCGGAGCGGGCGGTCGAGTACGTCCATCGTGAGACTGGGATTCGCGTCTCCGAGGTGCCGATCGCCTTCAATCAGTACTCAGCACCTTGGATCGGCGAGCTTCCGCCCTGTGCGAGCTGGCGCATCACGCTCGAGAGTGCGGTGACGCTGAGACGCGACCGCGACGGCCAGACGGTCGAATCGCGCGAGGTCTACGTCCGGCACGCGCCGGCGTGCTTCTCATCGGCGATCACGATGTACGTCGCCGTCCTTCCTCATCCGACGGAGCGATGGATGCACTTCCCCGACGGGGCGGTCGACGTGATCGACAGTGTCTTGGTGCCAGTGACAGGTCCGCTGGAGTTCGAGCGGGTGCGTGCGAGCAAGTAGGGTGATGACATGACGCCTCGCGGCCGTCGCGCCTTTTGGCTACCGGCTCATGCTTGCGCTCGCGGTCGTACCCCCTCACCGGATCACGACGCGCGTCCCCACCGGCAGGTTCGCGTGGAGCCAGGTGATGTCCTCGTCATGCAGCCGGATGCACCCATGCGTCACCGCCTTGCCGATGCTGGCCTTGTCGGGCGTGCCGTGCAGACCGATGCCGTTCGCGAGACGGAGGCGGAAGGGACCGAGGATGCCGTCGCGCGAGCGCTGGCGCGTGCCGAAGGGCGGGATGTACAGCGTGTCGCCGACGACGATCTCGTCGTTGCGCGGCCAAGGGCGGAACGTCGAATCGGCGCCCTCGACGCCGACTTCACGTCCGCGGATCACGAGACGGCGACCGTCCGCGAGCGGGATGGCACCGGGCGCGACGAGTCGCGCGAGCGCGAGGCCGCGATCCCTCGCGACCTCCACGAAGTGCCAGTCGGGTGGGATCCACGCGGGGCGCACCTCCTTCGCGACGACCATCGTGCTGCCGGTCGGCGTGCGGAAGGTCCAGCGCTTGCCGTCCGCCTCGAGGCTGCGACCCGACCCGACGGCGACGGGGGCTTGGTGGAGCGTGTCCCCTTCCTCGGTCACGACGGCGAGTCGTCGGGCTTCGATCGAGATCTCGATTCGCGGCCATTCGACCGGCGTGGCCTGTGCGCGGACGTCGGGTGTCAACAGCGCCATCATCGCGCCGCCGATCAGTGCGGTCGCTCGCCCGAACTGTGCCATCGATGATCCCTCCCGCAGTGCGCCTGATTCATGATAGGCGACGCGACGTCTTCGGTCCGTCGGGAAGAATCCGTGATCACGGTCGGGTGAACGCCGACCCCTCAGAGCCCCAACGTCCACTTCTCCCGCTCATACCCGCTCGGCCACTCCTGACCGAAGTACTCAAGGACCTCCTCGATCCGCTCCCCCAGCCGTATGCGCTCGCCGTCCGACGCCCCGTCGACCCATTCGGGGAGATGCTCGCGGACGGTCTCGAAGTCGATCGGCCACATGCCGTTCATGAGCGGCGGCGCCTGCGCGGCGCGACGATCGGAGAAGTGACGCTGGAGGCAGGCCGGACACTTCCAGACCCGACGCACGACGAGGCCGTGGATCAGGATGTAGGCGGGGGACGCGAGCGGCGTCGCGCATTCGTCGCAAGGCATTGGCGGACACGTAAGTGCCGCACCGTCACCGAGGCGTCATCGGGGCCAGTGTGATCCCCACCAACACGTTCCTCCGCCCCACCGGCAACGCCGCATGCTCACCCTCCGACCATCGCACGAAGGCGTGGCGGATCCAGTCGACGCGACCGGTGAACTCGTAACCCAGCGTCGCGCCCAGGAAGCGGCCGGAGGCGCCGATGGAGTCCTCGACGGCGGCCTCGACGTTCTCATGCCGGTAGTGCGCGAGGTGGAGGTCGATGCGGACGGGGTGCAGGGCGGTGGGGAAGCCGGTGCGCGCGAGACGCAGCGTCCAATCGGCCTCGATGGCGAGCCGTCGATACGTCTCGGCGTCGGCGCCGAGCGCGTCGCGGATCGCGGAGCGCACGGGGATCGTCGCGCCGTACTCGAGCGTGAGGCGCGGGAGGAGGAAGCCCACGCCGAACGCCGAGAAGCGCGGCGGCGGCGCGTACTGGAGCGCGCCGCCGAGCGTCGTGAACGCTTCCTCGAAGCGCTGGTCGGCCTCGCCGGCGATGCGCGCGCCGAGCACGACGTACCCGGTGCCGCGCCCCCAGTGCGACACGAGGATCTGCGCGCCCGCGTCGCCGTTGAGGTCGATCAAGGGGTCGGTCGAGCTCGCGGCACGATGGAGGTACGTGCCCTTCGCCTCGAGCGCGAACCAGCTGAACCAGGGGAACAGCTCGAGGTGCGCCGTCCCATCGTTCTTCGCGCTCAGGTCGTAACGCGCGCCGAACGTGAACCGATCGTCGTCACCGCGGGCGACGGACGGACTCAGCGAGAACGCGACCTGCGCCTCGAGCGGCGCCGTCGCGAGCGCGCACGCGCAGGCGAGGACACCGACGGTGCCGATCGCGCGCCGCACGCTCATGGCAGACGCTCCGCGCTGAACACGAAGCACGCATCGAGCGCGTTGCCGAGATCGGCGAGTCGCTTCTCGCCGTCCTTCAGGCACTCGAAGAGCGCGCGTGTCGCGCTCGTCGCGCCGTGCTCGCCTTCCCATGCCGGCGCGGGCCTCTGCCGAGCCGCGCGCGCGACGAGCGCGAGCGCGACCGCCCGGCAATCGTGCTCGAACACTTGCTTGGACACGGACTCCTTGCTCCAGTAGAGCAACTGCCGCAAGCGCAGCTTGCCGGCGTCCTCGAACGAGAGGGTCAGCTGCGGGCCGCTCATGAGCTCGCGGCGTGCGTGCTCGTACGCGAGCGCATGCGCCATGTTGTTGAGCGTCCAGAGCGGGTCGTGTACGCTCACCGTGAGCGGCGAGTCCGCCGCCGCGTTCACCCACGCCGGTGGCTCGGCCCCGACCGCCGGCTGTGACTCGAGGAAGCGTACGTAGCGCTTGATGTTCTCGCCCCTCGGCGCGCCGGCGGGGGTGAACCCGAGGAACGCGCGCGGCGCATCCTCCATCATCAAGGTCATCTGGGCCGGCGTGAACGTCGTCTCGAACCACCGGCGGTAGAGCACCGGGTCGAT